>CAZSZZ010000001.1:0-32793 GCA_964611005.1 uncultured Candidatus Izemoplasmatales bacterium
ACTTTAGGTGTTGATTTAACTTCAACTTTAAGTGTTGGTTTAACAACTTTTTTCGCTTCATCTTTAGGTGCTGTAACTGGTTCTTTTGATTTTACCTTAATTATTACTTTTTTATTTTCAGTATTGTCATCCGCAGATTTAACAGCAGGCTTAACACTAGTTTCTGTAACTTTTACATTTTTCTTAGCTTCTTCTTTTTCTATAATACCATTTCTAGCTTCTACAACTGCATCAGCCATTTTTCCAACAATTAAACGAACTGAACGAAGTGCATCATCATTTGCAGGAATAATATAATCAACATCGTCTGGATCACAGTTTGTGTCAACTATTCCAAATACTGGTATATGTAATTTTCTAGCTTCTAATATTGCATTTCTCTCTTTTCTGGGATCAATAATAAAAATTGCTTGTGGTATTTTACGCATATCTTTAATCCCACCTAAGAATTTTTCTAAGCGTGCCATATCTTTTCTTAATCCAATAACTTCTTTTTTAGGAAGAACATCAAATGTTCCATCTTTTTCCATTTTATAAAGATCATGCAATTTCTTAATTGAACGTTTAATAGTTTTAAAGTTAGTTAACGTTCCTCCTAACCATCTTTGATTTACATAAAATTGTCCAGATCTAATTGCTGCATCTTTAACCGGTTCTTGAGATTGTTTTTTTGTTCCAACAAATAATACTTGACCACCTTCTGATACTATATCAAACAAGGCTTTGTAAGATACATCGATTAAATCACTAGTTTTTTGTAAATCAATAATATGGATACCATTTCTAGAAGTGTAAATGTACTTAGCCATTTTTGGATTCCATCTTCTAGTTTGATGTCCAAAGTGTACCCCTGCTTCTAACAGAGATTTCATTGATAATACTCCCATTTTAAAAATCCTCCTTTTGATTTCTGCCTCCACTTAATCAACGCTATTATCACCCGTAGGCTCACGATAAATCACTCATAAGTGTGTGTATTTTTACGGCCTATATATTTTACCAAATTTAGGCAAAGAAATCAAGGAAAACATATAAGCAACTAAAAAAAAGGATTTAGTTCCCTGTAGAACCAAATCCGCCTAATCTTTTTAGTGCATTTTGATCATTATCAACCGTTAAATATTTAATAAAAATTCCCTGAGCAATGCGTTCACCTTTTTCAATAATAACTGATTCTTCACCAAAATTATACAATATAAGCATTATTTCACCTTCATTATCGGGATTATTATAATAATCAGAATCTATAATTCCTACTCCATTAGCTTTCATTAATTTCTTTTTAAAAGATAAGCTACTTCTAGGATACATCTGTAAAACTTCATCTTTAGGCATAAAAGCCTTAATCCCCGTTGTAACAAAGGCAATCTCTTTTGGTTTGATTGTCACAGTTATAGCAGCCGAAAAATCGTACCCCGCACTTCCCGAAGTTTTTCTTTCAGGTAAAGAAATATTTGCGTCTTTAAATTTAGTTACAACTTCAAATCCTCGTTTTTTCATAATATAATCCTTATACTTGACCGGCTCCGGTCATTTTTATTTGTCTTTGTAATTCCTTCTCGGCTTTAGCCAATTCAATATTACGCTTTTTATTTTCTTCAGTTCTAACTTTTCTTATTTTATTAAGGTTTTCAAAAGCTTTTTCTTTTGATTTACCTATATAAGCATCTTGAGCAATTACTGTGATTAAATTATTTTTTTGTTCTACTACTCCATTAATAATAACAACATAAAAAACCATTTTACCTTGAATTAATTTTACATATCCTGTATCTATAGTAGATACAATTGGTAAGTGGTCTTTTAAAATTTCGTAGTCGCCATTATTAGAACTAGATACAATAACAGAAGATACTTCTTCATTATAAAGTTCTCCATCCGGAGTTACAATCACAATTTTCATATTTATCCCTTATTTCTGCATTTTTTTGGCTTTTTCAATTACATCTTCTATACTACCAACTAAGCGAAATGCATCTTCTGGTAGATCATCATATTTTCCTTCTAATATCTCTTTAAATCCTTTTACAGTATCAGATAGTTTTACAAAGCTTCCTGGTTGTCCTGTGAATTGTTCCGCAACATGAAAGTTTTGTGAAAGAAATAAGCGAATTCTTCTTGCACGGTGAACTACAAGTTTATCATCCTCGCTTAATTCATCCATTCCTAAAATAGCGATAATATCTAATAGATCATTATATCTTTGTAATGTTCTCTGTACTTCACGCGCAATTCTATAATGTTCTTCTCCAACAATTTCTGGAGTTAAAGCTCTAGAAGTTGAAGCCAAAGGATCAACCGCTGGATAAATCCCCTCTTCAGAAATTTTTCTTGAGAGGTTAGTTGTAGCATCTAAATGTGTAAAAGTTGTCGCAGGTGCAGGATCAGTATAATCATCTGCAGGTACGAAAACTGCTTGAATAGATGTAATAGACCCTGATTTTGTAGAAGTTATACGTTCTTGAAGATGTCCCATATCAGTAGCTAAAGTTGGTTGATACCCAACAGCTGAAGGCATTCTGCCTAAAAGAGCTGAAACTTCAGATCCCGCTTGAGTAAATCTGAAAATATTATCAATAAATAATAATACATCTTGTTTTTCTTCATCTCTAAAATACTCTGCCATTGTAAGTCCTGATAATCCTACACGCATTCTAGCACCTGGTGGCTCATTCATCTGTCCAAACACCATAGCTGTTTTATTAATAACACCAGATTCCATCATTTCATAATAAAGGTCATTTCCTTCTCTAGTACGTTCTCCAACTCCGGCAAATACCGAAATTCCTCCATGTTGTTCTGCGACACTATGAATCAATTCTTGAATTAATACAGTTTTTCCAACACCAGCTCCACCAAATAGTCCGATTTTCCCCCCTTTAATATAAGGAGCTAATAAATCTACTACTTTAATTCCTGTTTCAAGAATCTCAGTAGTTGCATTTAAATCTTCAATTTTAGGAGCATCTCTATGAATTGGCAATCGTTTGATTTTACCTTTTAGCGGCTTACCATCAATAGGTTCACCTAAAACATTGAACATTCTACCCAAGGTAACATCTCCAACAGGTACATTAATTGGCGCTCCAGTATCAATTACCTCCATCCCTCTTCTAAGCCCATCAGTAGAGTCCATTGCAATAGTACGGATAATTCCTCCGCCAAGAAATAAAGATACTTCCAAAGTCAAATTAATTTCTTTACTATTATTCTTTTCAGCTGATATTTGTATTTTAAGAGCATTATTAATGGAAGGCATATCTCCTATGAATTCCACATCAACAACAGGCCCCATAACTTGTACTACTTTTCCTTTATTTGCCATAATATCCTCCTACTTGACAGCGTTTGCGCCACCAATAATATCATTTAATTCTAGTGTAATTTGTGCTTGGCGAGCACGATTATAAATAAGATTCTGTTTTTGTATTATATCTAAAGCATTATCGGTTGCACTTTTCATAGCTGTCATACGTGATGCATGCTCAGATGTTTTAGCATCTAAAATAATTCCATAAAGAGAATTTTCAAGATAGATTGGAAGTAATTGGTTTATTACCTCTTCGGTGGATGGTTCAAAAATATATTCTGAAACCATTTTATTTTTGTCAGCTATTAAATCAGTAATCGGTAATAATACTTCTTCAGTTGTTTTTTGAGAAATTGTATTTATATAATGTGAATAAATTAATACAATTTTATCGACTTGTCTGTGTAAATACAAATCAATAAAAGCTCTTGACATTGCTTGAAAATCAATAAACCTCACATCATCTCGAGAATTAATTGATTCTTTATTCAACATATTAATTTTTTTTCTCTTACAAAAACTGTATGCTTTATATCCAATTGTCCCTACAATATATTCTTTACTTGATTTATGTCTTTTTAAAATTACAGTTTCAAAATAACGAATAACATTTGCATTATATGGACCAGCTAACCCTCTATCACTAGTAACTAGAATATATCCAGTTTTTTTAATTTCTCGTTTTTCTAGCAATGGATGAGTTAATTCTGGATTAGAAGATAATACTCCTTCTAAAATGTCTTTTACATGAGATTTAATCGGAATAAAAGCAAGATGCTTCTTTTCTACTCTTTTTAGTTTGGAAGCAGAAACCATGTTCATCGCCTTAGTTATTTGGGATGTTTTTCGCGTGGCTTCAATGCGATTTTTTATATCTCGAAGTGATGCCAAATTATTCACCTACTTACATAAAATCATTATGGAATCTATCTAATACTTTTCCTAATTTTTCTAAATCTGGTAAGTCTTTAGTTTTGAGTATATCTTGTAATAATTTTTTACCTTCTTTATCACGTTTCATAAAATCATGTAATTCTGTTTCATATCTTTTAATATCATGCACTTTAATAGAATCAAGATATCCTTTATTTAAAGCATATATACTTATAGCTTGCAATTCAAAAGGAAGTGGTTCGTGCAATCCTTGTTTTAAAATCTCAACTGTACGTTCACCACGATCTAATTTTGCTTTAGTAGCATCATCCAAATCAGAACCAAATTGAGTAAAAGCTTCAAGTTCACGATAACTTGCCAAATCTAATCTTAATGTACCAGATATTCTTTTAATTGCTTTATGTTGAGCAGCTCCACCAACACGAGATACTGATAATCCCGCATTAATAGCTGGTCTTATTCCTGAAAAGAATAACTTAGATTGTAAAAAGATTTGACCATCAGTAATTGAAATTACATTTGTAGGAATATATGCAGAAATATCTCCTTCCTGTGTTTCAATAATAGGTAGTGCAGTAATTGATCCCCCACCTAATTTATCTGATAATTTTGCAGCTCTTTCTAATAATCTTGAATGAAGATAAAAAACATCTCCTGGAAAAGCTTCTCTACCAGGTGGTCTTCTTAATAACAATGACAATTCACGATATGCAATCGCATGTTTTGTTAAATCATCATAGATAACCAAAACATGTTTTCCTTCAAACATAAATTCTTCTGCCATTGAAACGCCAGCATAAGGAGCTAAAAATAGTAACGGTGCTGGATCACTAGCATTAGCCGCAACTATAATAGAATACTTCATCGCATCATAGCGTTTCAATGTTTCATATATATTTAAAACTGTAGTTTGTTTTTGTCCAATAGCTACATAGATACAGATAACATCTTTACCTTTTTGGTTTAGAATAGTGTCAACCGCAATAGATGTTTTCCCAGTTTGACGATCACCAATAATCAATTCACGTTGACCTCTACCAATTGGAACAAGCGCATCTAATACTTTTAATCCTGTTTCTAATGGTTGAAAAACAGATTGTCTATCAATAACTCCAGTAGCTTTTCGTTCAATAGCTCTAGTTTTTTTAGTATTGATTTTGCCTAATCCATCTATTGGATGTCCAAGTGGATTTACAATTCTACCAATTAATTCTTCACCAACACCAACTTCTAGGATTCGCCCAGTAGATTTGACTTGGTCTCCTTCTTTAATCAGTGTTGAATCATTTAAAAGAATCGCTCCCACATTGTTTTTTTCAAGATTTTGAACCATTCCATATACATCATTTGGGAAAATCAATAATTCTCCACTCATAGCGTTATCTAACCCATAAATTAAGGCAATTCCATCGCCAACAGAAATGACTGTTCCTACATTTTCAGTTTTAAGCTTCTTTTCATATTTTCTAATCTGTTCTTTAAGTAAAGAACTAATTTCTAACGAATCTATCTTCATCGGTTACCCCTTATTCTAACAAGCTAGATTTGATATTATCTAATTGCTTATTTATTGTTTCATCAATAATGTTACCTTCAAATTCTATTCTAAATCCACCTAATATAGATTTATCGATAACTTCTTCAATTTCAATTGATCTTTTATAAATTTTTTTTAATTTTATTTTAATTTTATTTATATTTTCTTTCTTCAAAGGATAATTAGAAATCACTTTAACTTGCATCACTTTATTTATTTCATCTAAAATGTCTTGATATGAAGCTAAAATAGCCTCAATAATATTTATTCTATCGTTTTCAATTAAAACCTTTAAAAAATTTGTTAATAAAGAATCCTTAACGGTATTTTCTATTAATTTCATTTTATCTACTTTTTCAATTCTTGGATGAGCAAAAAATTTGTATACTTCATCATCCATACCTTGTATAAAATTAGATAATATCTCTTTAAATCTTTCAGCTTTATCAATTTCATCAGCTAACGAAAAAACAGCTAATGCATATTGATATGCAATACCTGTCATACATTTTCACTACTTTCTATATGATTAATAACTAAGTCTTGATATTCCTTTTCATCAATCTCTTTTTCAATAATTTTTGAAGCCATCATAGTAGCTATATCAACAGCTTCTTTTTGAATACTGCTTCTAGCTTTTTTCTTTTCAAGTTCTATTTGTAATTGAGCTTGAGTTAATAATTCTTGAGCTTCTTTTTTGGCTTTGGTAACAATTATTTCATGTTCTTCTTCACCGCGTTCAATAGCTTTATTGATAAAGGTTTTAGATTTTAATTTTAATTCTTGATATTCTTTATCTGTTTTTTGTTGAAGAATTTGAGCTTCTTCATTAGCTTTTTTAGCAGAAGAGAATTCTTCTTCCATTAGTTCTTTTCTTTTTTTGATAAAGTCTTTAACATTATCCCAAAAATAATGACGAACAATTAGAACCAAAATCAAGGTAGCACCTATTTGAATTAGCATATCACTTAAACTAGCTCCAAGTGCGTTTTCAATAGCCTCAGACACAGCCTCCATCATTCGTTGAAGTGCAGTCATGACATTCCTCCTTTGAAGATTGAATTAGTTTTTATTTTCCAATCAATAATAATGCAACTAACAATGCATAAAGCCCTGTTGTTTCTGCAACTGCTTGTGTTACTAGTGTTGTAACTAAAATTTTACTTTGCGCTTCAGGTTGACGCCCAACGGCTTCTGCAGCTTTTCCAGCAGCAAATCCCTGTCCAATACCAGGTCCAAGCCCTGCGATAACCGCAATACCAGCACCTAAATATGCCATACCGCTAGCAAAAAATTGATTGTATTCACTTGCAAAACGTGTAACTGAATGAATCATTTGTCCAAACATTTTATTTCCTCCTATTATAAAATCTATGACTCAGAGGCCATAGATAAATTAACTGTAGATAACATGAAAAATACGAAAGCTTGTATTAGCCCAAAGAAAATATCAAATATTACATGTAAGAGAACTCCCGCTAACAAACTACCAATAAACCCAACTATAGCAAAAACCATCGCGGTAATAACCACTCCGCTCATTAAATTCACAAACAAACGAAGACCCATGCTAAAAGGTGTAGATACTTCTCCAATTAAATTAATCGGCAACATCAAAGGAGCCAAAGGTTTTACAGGACCAAGTAATCCTATCATTTTATTTTTAACCCCTTGAAATTTAAACTCTGCAATTTTAATCATAATAAAAGTAATTATAGAAAAACTCATAGCAACACCAATATTAGCTAGAGGTGGAGTTAATCCAAATAAAGCTGATGTATTTGCGACCGCTAAAAAGAGAATTAATGTAAATAAATATGGGCCGAAAAAATCCAACCTCTTACCTTTAATATATCCCTTCAAAAAGTTAATAAAAAAATCCACCAATAAAACACAAAGAAACAGAAAACCTTTTGGGGCTTCTGCTGGATTTAATTTTTTGATTTTTAATCCGGCAATGGTAAAAACCAATGCTAGTATAGCGACTATAATTAATGTCGATACAACATTTGGTGATATTGGTGAAAACAACTTAAACTCAAGCATTTTCATCATCCCCCTTGTTAGCTGAAATTATCGCAACCGGGTAAGTAACTATCCGAAATGTCAATAATCCTACAAATGTCAAATATACATTCCAATCAGGATCAGTATGTGAGACATATAAAATTATACCAAAAAATACATATTTTACAAGATAAATTATTATCGTCCTTGACTTTATTTTTTCAGGATTATTTTTAAAAAGATTTTTCATAATACGATAATTCATTGACTGCATCAACAAAACAGAAAAAACTCCTAAAAGAAAACTGATAACAAAATCAAAATTATGAGAAATAAAATATAAAACAATAGAAAAAACAATTGCATAAGGCCAACAAAATAAAAATGTTTTTTCAATGATGTTCATCTTTTTCTTCATTTTCGTTACCTCCTGCAATATTTTTAATTACTCTTTTAATTAAATTTACTAATCCTGATAACATACCTAATAATATTAGAATGTACATTAAAATATCTTTATTTTCAAAAAATAAATTATCTAAAAAACGTCCTAAAAAATATCCAATAATCATTCCTACAAAAGTTTCTATAAAAAACTGGTATATTAAATTAAGGGCAAATAATAGCGACTCGTTTTTTTTACTTTGTGCCAAATAATCTATCCCCACAATCCCCTAAGCCTGGAACAATATATCCCATATCATTTAGTTTTTCATCTATTGATACTAAATATATATCTATATCAGGATGTGCTTTTTGAAGTGCTTCAACTCCTTCGGGGCAACCTACAATTCCTACAAAACGAATATCTTTAGCTCCTGCCCTTTTTACTCTTGTAATAGCTGCAATCGCGCTACCTCCAGTAGCTAACATAGGGTCAACTACTAATACAGTAGCATCAACAATTTCCTTTGGAAACTTTAAATAATATTCATGTGGTTCTAAAGTTTTCTCATCTCTATATAGACCAATGTGACCTATTTTAGCTGTTGGTATTACATTGTGAATACCATCAACCATACCAAGACCAGCACGCAATATTGGTACTATAACAACATCTTTAGCTAAAACGTCACATGTTGTTTTAGCTACAGGAGTTTCTATTTTTATTGATTTAGTTTTTAAATCTCTAGTTACTTCAAAAGTAACTAAAGATCCGATTTCATTAACATTTTCTCTAAATGTTTTTGTATCAGTAAATTTATTGCGAATAATCGATAATTTGTGTTGAATTAAAGGATGATCAAATAATACTACTTTTCCCATATTACCTCCTGATTTTTATTATTTTTATATATATTCTTAAATCATATATAATTCGACTTTATATTTGATATTTTTATATAGATAAATATTTAAAAAAGATAATCTCTATCAATGTTCTTTCTTCAATTATAACAAAATCCTAATCTTATTACAATAAAACAAAACTTAAAAAAGGGACGATTTTATACGTCTCTTGAATAAGAAATATTACCCTTACCTCTACTTTTGGCATGGTACATTGTTCTATCGGCTAAATCCAATAAGTTATCTATATTAAAATTAGTACCTTTTATAGGGATAATACCTATGGAAGCACTAACTTCAACCTGTTCTCCTTCTTGGTTTAATTTCTCTACATCATAAATAATTTGTAAAGCGTTTCTATAAGCTTCCTTCTCAGTTGAATCAATTAAATAAACAAAAAATTCATCTCCACCTAAACGATAATAATGTTTATTATAGTTTTCATCAGAAAACAAAAATTTCTGTCCTAATTCCCTTAAATACTTATCGCCTTTCATATGTCCAAAAACATCATTAATACGTTTAAAATTATCAATATCAAAATATAATCCATATGACAATAAAGATTCATCAGCTCGTTGTAAATGATATTTTAATGCTTCTTTAGAATATAATCCTGTTAAAACATCTATATATTTATTTTGATAATATTTAATAGCATCTGGAACTGATTTTGTTTTCCAATTAACTCTACCAAATATAAGTTTTAAATCTTTTCTCTTTTTTATTGTATTGAATACACAAGCAACCCAAATTAATTCTCCATTTATTCTAAAAGGAAAATATACTTCAGAATCTGATTCACTATTATTTATTAATTCAAATAAATAATTAAGATATCTATCCTTACCTATAACATAAGATACAGGATTATCAAATTCAATATAAGGCATAAAATCTTTAACATATAAATGGTCTCTTTTTTCAATTCCATAACATTCAGTGTTTCCAGATAAAATAAATAGCTCTGATTCTGTTAGTTTATTGTAATCAAAGCAAAAAACAATATGATGATCATCAGCTAGTAATATTTCATCTATAACATCTACATCAAATGTATCACTTATTTTTTTTCTAATTATTTCATTAATCATGATTTTCTCCCTGAATAACTACTCCACCTTGCCTTAAAACTTTTTTTTGAGTTAAGTCATATACAGTAGATGGTATTTCGTAAAGGTCCCCACCTTGAATAATATAATCAACTTTATCGTGAAATTTATGGATGTCTATATATTTAGTAATTGGAGCTTGATTGCTCAAGTTAAGGCTTGTCACAACCATTGGACCGTATTTTTTCAATATCTCTAAACTGATTTTATTTCCGGGGATTCTTATTCCAACTGTGTTTCTGTTTGAGGTTATTATATCATAAACAGATTCATTTTTAAAGAAAATAATAGTTAACTTTCCCGGCCAATATTTTTTTAAATAACTTGGTACTTTTTGTCCTTCACGAATCAAAGTGGTAACTTGTTTTAAATTAGCACATAAAATTACCATTGGTTTATTATAGTCTCTATTTTTAATTTCATAGATTTTCCTTATAGAATCAATATCATTATACAAGCATCCTATTCCATAAACAGTATCTGTAGGAAATATAATTATTTTACCTGTAAAATCATAATCTAAATAATTATTTTCATTTAAAATCATATTAGTCACCCTTTATAACTTTGAATAACTCTTCAGTAGTTCTTACAATATAACTAGCTCCAGATTCTCTTAACTCATCTTCTTTACGAAATCCCCATAAAACTCCCACGCTTCTAAGACTAGCATTTTTAGCCGTTTTCATATCAATATTAGTATCCCCAACGTATAGAATATCTTTCAAATCTAAATTTAGCTTAAAAATTATTTCTTTAATGGATGTCGGGTTTGGCTTAATTGGATATTTAGGTTTTTTTCCATAAACAAAATCAAATTCAATATCACTTAAATATTTTTTAACTACCTCTTCTACTTGGTAATGAGGTTTATTAGATAATATATTTAATGAAACATTATTTTTATTCAAACGTTTCAATAATTTTATTATTCCAGGATAAGGTTTTGTCTTAATTGATTTTCTTTTAGCATATTCTTCTAAATAGCTATTTTTAAGCTTATCAGTCATATTAAAATCTAAGTTATTTATTTCTACAATTTTGTTAATAAATTCATCTACTCCTTTACCAACAAGATATTTATAATCTTCTATTCCATACTCTTTTATATTAAATTTCTTTAAAGTTGCATTCATACTATCAGAAATATCAGATATTGTATCAAGTAAAGTACCATCTAAATCAAATATTACTGCCTTGAACATTTTATCCTCCTCATTAACCATTTTTTCTATAATGTCTTTAATTGGTTTATATGTTCTTCTATGTATTTCTATAATTCCAAAACGCTTAATAGCAGCTAAATGTTTTTTTGTAGGATATCCCATATTATGTTCAAAATCATACCCAGGAAATTTAATGCTTTGTTTAATCATATAAGCGTCTCTAGCTTCTTTTGCAATAATAGAAGCTGCAGCAATAGAAGCAGATAATGTATCTCCTTTTATTATCGCTTGGTATTCAATTTGACTTTTAGGTAAAGCCATTGCATCAGATAATATATAATCCGGTTTTAAGGATAAAGAATTAATAGCATTTAACATAGCTTTTTTTGAAGCTTGGTAAATATTAATACTTTCAATTATTCTTTCACTAACAAAAGAAATAGCATAATCTAAAGCTTTTTCTTCTATCTCTATTAGTAGTTCTTGTCTTTGTTTGGAAGAGAGTTGTTTTGAATCTCTCAATCCTATAATTGGCTTATTAGGATCTAAAACAACTGCAGCAGCTACTACAGGTCCAGCTAACGGACCTCTCCCAACTTCATCAACACCAACTATATATGAATATCCTTTTTTCCATAAGTCGCTTTCAAATTTGTACATTTTCAATGTTATCTAATGTCATCCTTCCTAATTTAAAATTCCTAATATCATATAAGAATAAGTTAATCACCCTATCGTAATCAATTAATCCTCCTGATAATTTACAACCTCTATTGATTCCAATTTGATCTAATATATTCAGCGGTGAAGTACTATAATCGATATCTATTTTATAGCGACTAATTAATCTATTAATATAATATTTTTGCATAAATTTAATTCCAAAAATAGCAACTTCATCAAGTGGTAATATCTCATCCTTAATAGAGCCTAGTAAAGCTAAATGAAATCCAACATTTTTATCATCAAATTTAGGCCACAAAACGCCTGGGTTATCTAATAATAATAAATCACCTTTAGTTTTAATAAAGCTTTGAGATTTAGTAATTCCAGGTAGATTCCCAGTTTTAACTTTCTTTTTACCAGCCATATTATTAATAAACTGTGATTTCCCAACATTAGGAATACCAATAACCATTGCGCGAAATGCTCTTTTGCTCATGCCTTTTTTTTGTTCTTTTATTTTTAAATTTGTTAGGATTTTTTGTGTTTTATTATTAATTTTTTTATAAATATTATCAGTTAAAGAATTAACGCTTACACAAAGTTTACCTTTTGATTCATAATAATTAACCCATTTCTTTGTTTCATCTTCATCTGCTAAATCAGATTTATTTAGAATTATTAACAAAGGTTTGCTTTTAATAATATCATTTAATAATGGGTTTTTGCTTGATTCTGGAATCCTTGCATCTCGTATTTCATAAACGATATCTACAACAGGCATTTTTTCTTCTATTTGTCTTCTTGCCTTTTGCATATGGCCAGGAAACCACTGAATTTGTTTCATAAATTTCACCTATCCTACTCTACAAGTAGAGTTAGAAATTTTAATAATAACTTTGCCTAACATATCTTCTTCTTTGACCAAACCAAAAAGTCTTGAATCTCTCGAATTATCTCGATTATCACCTAATACGTAAAAATATCCTTCAGGTATAGTTAAATCATATTCTATTGTTCCATTCCAAATTGTATCTTCTATTTTATTTCCATTAACATATACTCCAGTAGAATTAACAACTAATTTATCTCCACCTTGAGCTATAAGCCGTTTAATTAAATACAACCCTTCTTCTTGCAAGATAACAATATCTTGATTTTTGTATTCTTCAACATATTTAATAATAACTGCATCATTATCACAGAAAGTAGGTTGCATAGATATTCCTTCAACTTGAGCAAGAGAAAAGAAATAACCATTTATAACCATAATTATTATCAAAAACACAGGAACTACGCTAAATATATCAGCTACATTATACTTGCGTTTATATGAAGCTATTTCTTTTTTTGATAATTCAATATTACTTTTTCTATTTTTAATATAAGCATAAGTTAAAATGACAAAAGAAATAAATCCAAATATAATAATAACAAAAAAGAAAATAGAAAAAACTTCTGCGATAAATGGACTAGGTACGTTTTTAAATGTTCGATTTAAATTAAATATAAAAAATTTATTTTTTTGCAACAAAATAAATAATATAACTGAAGCAATAAACATTATGAAAAAAACGATGATTGTTTTCAACGATTTTTTCATTAACAAATTATATTCTTTTAAATCATCACTATTTTCATTAAAATCAAAATCTTCTATCATAATTTATCTATACTTTCAAATATTTTAGCTAATTGATTATATTCAATTAATACTGATCTTGGTTTAGTTCCAACATTTTCTGAAACTATCCCAAATTTTTCTAACATATTAACGATTTGAGTTGCTCGATTAAACCCAATCGCAAATACTTGTGTGATTTTATTTAAAGAGCATTTTCCTTCTTCAACTACATAATTAGCTACATCTTTAAACAATTCATCAATTGAATCGATATCTTCTCCAGTTTGAGCCTTAACTATAAGGCTTTCATGTGTAAACATATATTCAGGTTTTGCTTGATTAATAATATATTCAGTCACCGCCTCAATTTCTTCTGGAGATAGGTAAGCACCTTGAAGACGCCTTACCATACCATTTTCAGATAATAACATATCCCCTTTACCAAGTAGTTTCTCGGCACCAGTCATATCTAAAACAACACTTGAATCCGTTGATGATGGAACTCTAAAAGCAAATCTAGTGGGAATATTAGCCTTGATAGCGCCTTTTAAAATATCCGCAGAAGGTCTTTGAGTAGCTAATAATATGTGAATACCTACCGCCCTTGACTTTTGAGTTAATTTTAATATAGCATCTTCTACTTCATTACCACCAGTTATCAACAAATCAGATGCTTCTTCTATAATAATAACAATTCTTGGCATTGAAATGAAATTAGGAGTATTACTTCTTCTTCTATAATAATCTTTTACATTAATAGCTTTAAACTTCTTCAATGTATCATATCTTGATTCCATTTCGTTAACCATATACTTTAATGATTCTATAGCTATCTTAGGATCATCAATAATTGGAGTTATTAAATGAGGAATACCTGCAAATTGTTGTAAATCAACTTTTTTTGGATCAATAAGCATCATTTTTAATTCATTTGGTTTATTTTTAGTAATCAATGAAGCGATAATTGAAGCGATACATACAGATTTTCCACTTTGAGTAGACCCAGCTACTAATCCATGAGGCATTGATTCAATAGAAGTATATATTGGTTTGGCATCAATATCTAATCCAACCGCAATTAAAAGAGGATCATCTGAATTAAGAAAATAATCGTTATCAATTACATCCCCAAAAAATACAGATTCTCTCATTTTATTTGGAACCTCAATTCCTATTGTTGTTTTTCCTGGTATAGGAGCTTCAATACGAATTGATAACGCAGCCAAGCTCATCTGAATATTGTCAGAAATTGACGTTATTTTTTTTGTCTGCACACCTAATCCAAGTACAATTTCATATCTAGTTACTGTTGGCCCTTTAGTATAATTAGTAACTTCTCCATCAATACCAAAAGACAATAATGTTTGATTAATAATATCAATATTCTCTTTTATCCATTCAGGTTCTTTATCAGTTTTAATTTTGGATTTTTTAAATATCGATATGGGTGGCAATTGATAATTATTATAATTATTATTAGAATTATCTAAATCATTTGATTTAGTACCTTTAGTGATAGGCGAAGGTTTATATTCTTCATAATCAAAATCATCCACAAAAGCAATTTCTTCTATTTTTTTATCTTCTTCAGTATTTTCATAAATGATTTCATCTGTTTCTTTTTCCTCTTCAATAATTATCTTAGTCTTTTCATCTTCATCGGGGATTATATCTTTTAAAACATCTGATTCTTCCAATTCTTTTTTGTTTTCATTTATAGCTTTTTCAGCTGATTCAAAAAATTCATCAACAGAAACCGCAGTAGCGTGTTCATCTATTATTGATTCTGCGGATTTTTCAGATTTATTAGGTTTATTATTTAATAAATCTTCATTAGTTAACCCCTCTTCAGAATAAACTTTTTTTATCGCAGAATTATCAACTCTGATAAATTCATAATATTGATGACCATATCTTCGTTTTGCTTCTTCTTTGGTAAGTTTAGGCTTAGTACGAAATGCATCATATTTCTTATCAATATCTCCCCAACCTTGTCTATCTTGAGGTATATTGATTTCATCTTTTGCAGTTCTTCCAAAAATAGGTGATACAAATTTATTACGCATAGCTTTTTTATCTTCTATAATGTTTATTTGAGGAATATAGAATTCGCGCGTATCTGGAGTTCTAGAATATCCAGGTATTATACGTTCGCGTTTCTTTTTATGTTTAAAAAACATCATTTTACATCCTCACTTTCAATCATTTTTTCTAATTTGCTCATGATTTCTTCTTCAGAATCTTCTTTTTTAAATATGGCTTTACTATAAATTTTGTGAGTTTCTTCTCCGAATATAGTAATAATATATTTACAAATCTCTTTTGTTACTAACACAGTCGCTGGTTTTATCGCCAATTTCCTAAACCAATAAACTGGATTAGAAAAATTCAATATTGTTTTTCCAGTTGTATAAATTTGTTGCAATTTAATTTTTCTTGATATTTGCATTAATTTAGAATTCGATATTTTTTTCTTAGTGTTTAATAAATCAATAATGCTTGAAATTTTGTAGTTTTTTATTAACTTTAAAAACTTACCATTAACTAATTCATTTATTCTATTAGTTATATAGTAATTTAAAGCTAATAATTCCTGAATAGATAATTCATACAAAGGGTATCTCGAATTCGGAAAATAATACCTTGATATTTCTTCAGATAATTCAAGACTTAAATCCAAGGCAACTTTAAAATATCCTGAATCAGTAGTTCTAACGGTTTTATCTAATTGATTTTGTTTTGATTCAATCATTTCTAAGATAACTTTTTCATCCAACGGTATTCCTTTAGACAATCTTATCTTGGTTTTTCTGCGTTCATTGGAAGCTATAATCCCTACTACAGATAAAGCCAACAAAATTATTCCAGTAATTATACCGAGTACAAAATATCTAATATTAACCCATTCGATTTGTAAAAAAATAAAACTAATCAAATTAAATGAAATATATCTAACCATAGTCAATTCTCCTTATATAAATTATATCTTAATTTATACTATTATTCAATTGTAATCATCATTTGCATATTTTAAGTCCATATGAGATAATATCATAGGTGATGATATGGACAAGTATTTAATAGCTTTAGATTTAGATGGAACTATCTTATATGATTTTGATTCATTATCGGAAAATCTTTGCGAATTTATGAAAGAAATACAACTTAATGGGCATAAAATTGTAATCGCAACCGGAAGGCCCTTTCGCTCCTCTAAATTTGTATATGAACGATTCAATTTGGATACTCCTATTATTAATTATAATGGAGGTTTAATTACTTTACCTAATAATAAAAAATTTCCAGAAATTAATTATACAGTTAAAAAAGAAGCAATTATTGATATATTTGAAAATAATATAGAACATATACGGAATGCTTTTTCAGAGATATATGATGAGATATATTTATACCGTAAAGAAAAAGCAATAGAACCCCTACTACACTGTGATGGTGCTACAGATATTATTATTGGTAATCTACGCAATATTTTAAAAAAAGATACAAATGGTTTTATAATTATAGGCAAACAAGGTAGAGGTAAAATTATAAAAGAATATATCGATAATAAATATCACGGAGAAGTGTTATGTAGGATTTGGAATATGTCTGGAGAATTTGATTCTATTTTAGAGGTTTTTACTCCCGAATCTAATAAAGGTAAAGCTTTAGAATACGTGACTAATTATCTAGGTTTTAGTCAAAATCAAGTAATCGCAATCGGAGATGGTCATAATGATATTGAAATGCTACAATATGCAAATTTAGGTGTTTGTGTAAAAAATTCTCATCCAGATTTAATTAAAGTGGCTGATATCGTCTTAGATTACACTAGTTATGAAAATGCAGTATATAGATTTTTATCCAAACATTTAATTAAAAAATAAAGGCGGTTTATCTAAATCCGCCTTTTTTCTTTTTCTTTGCCCTTCTCATAGCTCTTGATTCTTTTGGTTGATATGTTCCTTGCGCCATGTTTTGCATTCTATCTGGGTTAATATTTTGTAATTGATTCATCATTTTTTTCTGTTTATCTAAGGTTGATATTAAACGATTTATCTCAGTTGTAGACCGTCCGGATCCCCTAGCAACACGATTTCTTCTAGAGCTGCTTCTTTTAATAAGTTCTGGTTTAGCCCTTTCGGATTTTGTCATCGAATTTATGATAGCTTCAATATATACTAGTTGTTTATCATCTATTTTATCTATGTTTGTCATAGAATTCATTCCAGGCATCATTTTTAATAAACCTGAAAACTTACCCATGCGTTTAATCATCTTCATCTGTTTTAATAAATCATTGAAGTTATATTTACCTGACATCATCTTTTCCATTAAAGACATTGCCTCATCTTCACTTATTTCAGCTGTAGCTTTCTCAACTAAAGACATTATGTCTCCCATACCCAATATACGAGAAGCCATTCTTTCCGGATGGAATACTTCTATTTCAGTAAGTTTTTCTCCTGTACCAGAAAACTTAATTGGAACATTTGTAATTTTACGTACAGATAAAGCGGCTCCACCACGAGTATCTCCATCTAACTTTGTAAGAATACATCCTGTTAGATTTAATTTTTCATTAAATGTTTCTGCAACATTTACTGCATCCTGTCCAGTCATAGCATCTATTATCAATAAAACTTCATCTGGTTTAGAAATAGCTTCAACATCTCGAATCTCTTTCATCATATCTTCATCAATGTGTAAACGACCCGCAGTATCAATAATAACTAAATTATGCCCTTGTTCTTTTGCATAATTCAATCCTTCTTTAACAATTTTAATTGGATTAACCTTACCCATTTCAAAAACAGGAATATTTAGTTGCTTTCCTACTACCTCAAGTTGTTCAATAGCCGCAGGTCGATATATATCAGCCGCTATTAAAATAGGGTTTAATTGATTATTCTTTCTTAAAAAATAAGCTAATTTACCAGCGGTTGTTGTTTTTCCGGCGCCTTGTAATCCAACCATAAGTATAACAGTAAATCCAGATTCATTGAAATGGATTTCTTCAGCTTCTCTGCCCATTAACTTAGTAAGTTCATCATTAACAATTTTAACTACTTGTTGTCCGGGATTTAATCCTTTTAAAATTTTCTCACCATAAGCTTGTTCTTTTATATTCTCAGTAAACTCTTTGACAACTTTATAGTTAACATCTGCTTCTAATAATGAAAGGCGTACTTCTCTCATCATCTGATTGATGTCTGATTCATTTAATTTTGCTTTCCCAGTTATTCTTCTCAAAGCCATTTGAAAGCGGCTTGTTAAATCTTCAAATGCCATATCTTACACCTTTTCTAATTGTTTTCTTGTATTTTCTAATGAAATTTTATTTTTATCAATTTGATCAATTATAGAATTAATCTTTTTTTTCTTTTCAAGCATTTTCAATATTTTTTCATAATTTTCTAAATGACTAACCACATTTTTTAATTGCATATGTACAGCGTTTCTACTTACTGATAAAATCTCTGAAATTTCTGATAATGAATAATCGCTTAAATAATAATATTCATAATACATTCTTTGTTTTTCCGTTAATAATTTTCCATATATATCATACAAGGAATTCATTCTAATTTTATCTTCTAATTTCATAATATTCCCCTATTAAAAAAAGTCTGCGAATAATCCATAAATATAGTTTTCTATATCAAAATATTCTAAATCTTCTAATTTCTCCCCTAAACCAACAAATGAAATAGGAATTCCTAATTTATTGCGAATCGCAAGCACTATTCCACCCTTAGCTGTTCCATCTAATTTAGTTAATATAATTCCAGTTACATCAGTTGCCTCTGAAAAAATTTTTGCTTGAGATAATCCATTTTGTCCCGTTGTTGCATCAATGACTAAATATGTTTCAAATATCTCACTATTATTTTCTCTTTTAATAATACGATTAATTTTACTCAATTCATTCATTAAGTTTTTCTTATTTTGTAAACGTCCTGCAGTATCTATTAATAAAACATCTATCTTGTCTTTTTTTGCCTGATTAATGGCCTCAAAAATAACACTTGCTGGATCGCTTCCAGCTTCTTTAGAAACTACAGGAACTCCAACTCTTTCACCAAATACTTTTAATTGATTAATGGCTCCTGCACGAAAAGTATCTCCAGCAGCTAACATCACTGTTTTTCCTTCTTGTTTTATTTTGTATGCTAATTTACCAATAGTCGTTGTTTTTCCAGTACCATTTACTCCAACAAAAAGAATTATCGTTAATCCATTCAGATTATATCTTATGTTGGTATTAATGATCTCATCTTTTAAATACAATTCGAACATCTTATCTACGATTAAATTTTCTAATTGTAAAGGACTTTGAATGTTTTCCTTTTTTACAATTTCACGAAGACCATCAATAAATTCAATCACTGTATCTACACCGATATCAGACATGATAAATATTTCTTCTAATTTAGAAAATAAATCTTCATTTATTGATTTAGATTTTGTTAAAATGTCTTTCAAAGAGGATAATGAACCACTCCTCGTTTTCATCATACCAATTTTATATTTTTCAGCTCTACGTTTCCGTTCTTGATTTTGAAAGAATCTTTGAAATAATCCCATGATTCTCACCACCTTAAATTCATATTGTATTATATCATAATTTTGCTAAATTTCTAAAAAAATTCGCTTCTTATTATAGAAGCGAATTTAGGAAGGGTAAGTGTTATAATAACACTTTCAGGGAAATGCAACTTGCGTTGCGTTATCATAATAACATAAGTATATAAAACTGTCAATTGATGTTTTTGTGAAGATTTATTTATGGTAATTACAGTCTGGATTTATACAATAAATTTCATGTTTTTCATTTTCAACCACTACATTTCCACACTTAGGACAAAATTCATCTGTGACCTTCAAAGGAGAAATATATTTGCATTTTGGAAATGTAGAAGCTGCTAAAAATTTCTTGCCTTTATTTTTACCTTTTTTAGCCACTCTTACTACAAGGGTAGCTCCTTCACATTCAGGACACTTAACTAAAGTATCGAATACTTCAATTTTAGGTTTATTGTTATTAGGTTTAATGTATTTACATTTAGGATAATTAGAACATGCTTCAAATTCTCCGTACTTACTTTGTCTAAAAACCATAGGAGATCCGCAAATTGGACAGAGTTCACCAGTTTCTTTAGGTTTAATTTTTGTCATATTATTTTCAGCATTATTAATTAATGGCATAAAGTAATCATAAAAATCTTTAAGAACTCTACTGCGTTCATCTTCTCCTAGAGCTATTTTGTCTAATAATACTTCCATCTTTTTTGAGTAGTCAGGCCCGATAAATTCATGGAAAAACTCATCTAATTTTTTAATTGTTAAAATTCCTTGTTCAGTTGGATAAAACTTTTTTTCTTTATATACAACATATTTGCGTTTCTTTATTGTTTGAATTGTTTGTGCATAAGTTGAAGGTCTTCCAATCTCTAAATCTTCCATCTTTTTAATAAGAGACGATTCAGTATATCTCGCTGGTGGATTAGTAAATAATTGTTTAAAAAATACTTCATTAGCTTTTAAAGTATCTCCTTCTCTATATTTAGATAAATCTAAAAAAACTTCCTTATCTATTGTTTCATATAATTTGTATATTTTTAAATATCCATCAAATAATTCTTTTGTACTACTTATTTTAAATTTAACTTTATTATTTTTTAGTAAAATAGAAGTAGTTTCGGTTTTTTTAGGTTTCATTAAAGAAGCCATAGCTCTGACATAAATTAAGCTATAAATCTTATGCTCTTGTGGAGTTAAATATTTTTTCATCATTTTAGGTGTTCTATAAATATTTGTTGGACGAATCGCTTCGTGAGCATCTTGGATATTTTTATTTTGTTTTGATTTTCTATAATTGCCAAAATATTTAGCACCAAATTCTCGTGTAACATATTCCTTAACTTCAGAAACAAATGAACTAGATAATCGTGAAGAATCTGTACGCATATAAGTAATTAATCCAACTGTTTCATTACCTATATCTTTTCCTTCGTACAATGACTGAGCTAAACTCATCGTCTTTGTCGGAGAAAACCCATATTTGCTTGATGCTAATCTTTCTAAAGTAGAAGTTATAAATGCTGGTTTAGGATTTACAGTATTTATCTTAGAAGTTATTGATTCAACTTTAAATAATGTATTTAATGAATCAATGATTTCTTCAGCTTCTTTTTGTGTAGAAATTTTTGGCTTTTTATCGTTTATTTTAACTAGTTTAGCTTCAATTTTTTCAAATAAAGCATAAATTTCATAGTATTCCTCTATATTAAATTCTTTAATTTCATTTTCGCGATCAACAATAAGCTTTAAAACAGCGGATTGAACTCTACCTGCTGATTTTGATTTAATTTTTGATTGAAGAAGCTTTGAAAGCTTAAATCCAATAATACGATCTAATATCCTTCTCGTTTCTTGCGAGTTAACTAAATTTCTATTAATTTCTCCTGGATTAGAGAAAGCTTTTTTTATGGCATCTCTAGTTATTTCATTGAAGACAACTCGATGAATACTTTGATTTTTAATGTTTAATGTCTCACTCAAATGCCAAGATATAGCTTCTCCTTCTCTATCGGGGTCAGTGGCAAGATACAATTCATCGCTTTCTTTTAAGGCTTTATTTAAATTATGTATTACTTTCTTTTTATCAGGCAATACAACATATTTTGGTTTAAAATCATTTTCTACATCTACTCCTAATCCACCAGGACCAGCAATAGCCAAATCACGGATATGTCCAATAGAAGATTGAACTTGGTAATCTTCTCCTAAATATTGTGCAATTGTTTTTGATTTAGCTGGCGATTCAACAATAACTAATTTTTTACTCATTTTATTCCTCATTTCATTATAATAATATATACATTTTCTATTAATTGTCAACTGTTTTTATTTGAAAAAATTAGTGCTATTTTTCTAATAATATATATATATTATTAAGTTCAAAAAAAAGAATCTTATTTTTTAGATTCTTTTAACTTAATTTAAAAACCATTGATAACAAATGTCATTCTATCCTTATTTTGCATATCCTTCATTGTATAAACAAAAGCATTCGGAAAATATTTTAGGACGATTTGTTTTAAATCTTTTGCTTTATCATAACCGTGCTCAAATGCAATAATCGATTGTGAATTTAAAATATCTAAAGCATTAGATAATATTTCGCGATAAAATTTTAACCCATCTTCACCCCCAAATAAGGCAACATGTGGTTCATTATCAATAATAATATCATCAACTTCTTCTCTTTCAGGAATATATGGAGGATTTGAAACAAGAATATCAAACTTGTCACCTCTAATAGGTTCTAACATGTTTCCTTTCAAGAATGTTACCGAAGCATTTAAATTATCAGCGTTTTGTTTCGCTACCTCTAAAGCTTCTTCGCTGATGTCAGTAGCAAAAACTTTAATATGATTAGGTTCTTCAAGTTGTAATGTAATTGCTAAACATCCAGAACCAGTACCCACATCTAATAATTTAATATTTTTATTTTCAAAGTATTTATCATATAAAATAAGAACATTAGCTACTAATTCTTCTGTTTCAAATCTTGGTATTAAAACCTTATCATTTACAATGAATTTATAACCATAAAAATATACAAAACCCATAATATGTTGAACAGGTATATTTTTTTCTGCATATAGTTTAATAGCTTCAATAAATTCATTATATTTATCTTTGGACATTTCTTTTTCATACATTATATATAAATCAGTCGGAGATAAATTCGAAAAATGCAGCAATAATAATTTAGCTGCACTTGATTCTTTATTGTTTTTTCTTAATATTTTATTAGCTTCTTTTAATGCTTTTTGGTAGGTGATTATCATTTTGATTCCAATTTCCTTTTTTGTTCTTCAGTAACTAAAGCTTCTATTATAGGATCTAATCTTCCATCAATTACTCTATCAAGTTGTTGAATTGTAAATCCAATTCTATGATCAGTAATCCTATTTTGCGGATAGTTGTAAGTTCTTATTTTTTCTGAACGATCTCCTGATCCTATTTTTGATTTTCGTGCTTCGCCTTCTTTTCTTAATTTTTCTTGTAAGAGTTTATCATAAAGTCTTGCACGAAGTATTTTTAGAGCAGAAGCTTTATTTTCATGTTGACTTTTACCATCTTGACATTGTGCTACTGTATTTGTAGGTAGATGAGTAACTCTAACGGCCGACCTTGTTGTATTTACAGATTGTCCACCTGGTCCACTAGAATTAAATGTATCAACCCTCACTTCATCCATATTCATTTCAAAATCTATTTCTTCAGCTTCTGGTAAGACAACAACTGTAGCAGTTGAGGTGTGAATTCGTCCACTAGATTCTGTTTGAGGTACTCTTTGAACTCTATGAACTCCTGATTCATATTTTAATAAGGAATAAACGGAATCTCCACTAATCATAAATTCAATTTGACTAAATCCTCCAGCCTCTTTTGCTTCAGCATTTAAAACCTCTATTTTCCAGCCTTTTGATTCTGCGAATTTATGGTACATTCTATATAAATCACCAGCAAATATATTAGCTTCATCTCCGCCAGCAGCTCCACGAATTTCAACAATGACATTTTTGTCATCATTTGGATCTTTTGGGATTAATAATAGTTCAAGTTCTTTTTCAATTTCGGGAATTTGAGTATGAATTTCTTGTAATTCCATTTCTGCCATTTCGCGGATTTCTGGATCTTTTTCTTTAGCCATTTCTTTTAATCCATCTATTTGTTCTAACAAATTTTTATATTTTTGATACAATAAAACTGTTTTTTCAAGGGATGAATATTCCTTAGCTAATTTAGTAACTTTTTGAATGTCTGTAGCTACCGAAGGATCTCCCATAAGTTTTCCAATTTCTTTATATCTAGTTTCAATTTGGTCTAGTCTATCTGTAATCATAATTTACCCCTCATAAATTAAGGACATAGAATGTCCTTTTTTATTTCATCAATCTTAAATTATTAAAGTTTGACATATTTTTATTGAATAACAATGAAAAACTTGAAGTTATACCGGAACGGTTTTTTGCGACAATAAATTCTACCTGATTTTTCTTTGATTCGTCTTGCTCTGCATCACCTTGATTATATAAGAATACAATTATATCAGCATCTTGTTCAATTGACCCTGACTCCCTTAAATCAGCCATCATTGGGCGTTTATTTTCTCTTCGTTCTAGATTACGAGATAACTGTGATAACGCGATAACTGGGACTTTTAATTCTCTAGCTGTCTCTTTTAAAACACGACTGATTTCTGAAACTTCTTGTACTCTATTCCCTCTATATTGCCCAGATCCGCTTAGAAGTTGTAAGTAGTCAATAATAATAAGATCTAATCTATTTTCTTGTTTTAATTTACGGCATTTACTTCTTAATTCAGTTACTTTTACTGTACCAGAATCATCAAAATATATATTAGTATCTTCTAAAGTTTTAACTGCATGTTGTAATTTTTCCCATTCTTGAGAACTCAATTTACCTTTTCTCATTGAGGTATTATCAACTTGTGCTTGACATGATAATAAACGCATTACAAGTTGTTCAACTCCCATTTCCAAAGAAAAGAAAGCAATATTAGGCTTTTCTTTTAGTTTGCCTACATTTAAAGCCAAGTTTAAGGCAAAAGCAGTTTTTCCTACAGAGGGCCTGGCAGCTATTATTATTAAATCTGATGGTTGTAATCCCAAAGTAACTTTATTTAATTCATAATACTTTGTGTCTAGACCAGTTATATCGGAAGTGTGTTGCGCTTGTTTAGCTATTTTTTCTAAAGTATTATGAGCAACTATAGATACATCAATAAAATCTGATGCTCTACGCTCTTTTGTGACATTTAATATATTTTTTTCTACATCATCGATAAATTCAGGGGTATTAGTAACGGATTTAGAATCTTCTAAAATTTTACTTATTACTTCTTGCAATTTTCGAAGTACAGCTTTATCTTTAACGATATTAATATAGTGATCAAAATTACTAATAGAAGGTACAGTATTTGCTAGTTGAGTTATATATTCAACTCCACCAGCCTTTTTAAGCAGATTAGCGCTTTCCAAATGATTGACTACCGTTACGTAATCAATTGAAATATCTTGATGGTATAAATCTTTCATTACTTGAAAGATAATTTTATGACTAGGGTAATAGAAATCTGAATCGTTTAACTTATCAACGATTGTTTTCATCATATAATTTTCAAAAAATATAGTACCTAAAACTGCTTGTTCAGCCTCTATATTAGCTGGTATTTGATCCATGATTTCCTCCAATTAATATTCTTCTTCTAAAACTTGTAATTTAATAACTCCTACTACATCCTTATGAAGTTTAATATTAACTTCATATGATCCAAGTGAATGAATATTATCTTTTAAATCAATCTTTCTTTTATCGATATTAATCTTATATGTCTTTTTTAATTCGTCAGCTATTTGTTTAGTATTAATGGATCCAAATAATTTCCCTGATTCACCAATTTTAACATATATTTTAATTGGGCTTTTTTCTATTTTTTCCTTTAATTTCTTAGCGTTTTCAATATCTTTTTGAGCTTCCTTTAATTCTTTTTCTTTTTCTGCTTCTAAAGCTTTTATATTAGCGCTATTAGCAGCTATTGCACTTTTTGAAGTCAATAGATAGTTTCCATAACCTGTGGCAACTTCAATTATATCACCTTTTTTACCTTTACCTCTTATATCTTTAATAAGAATGACTTTCATACTGGTCTCCTCCTTATATGTATCATGTATTATTTTTTCTATCTTAGAAGCTATTTCAATGATGGACAAATCTTTAACTTGAGCAGCGGCGTTATTTAAATGTCCTCCACCACCAAATTCTTCCATAACAATCGAAACATTAAATTTGTCTACTGATCTAGCAGAAATTCCCACAGTTTCATCATCAATATTACCAATCGCAAATGCAGCTATTATATCATCTATCTTAAGCAATTCATCAGCAGTAATTGCAAGCTGAACTCTATCTGTTAACTCTTCTTTTGGCAAAGTAGCTATAGCAAAATGATTAGATATTATTTTTGCTTTATTAATTAAATTAGTTTTAGTTCGAATATCATCTAATGACTCTCTTAACATGAGTTTAGCTTTAAATGGATTAGCACCGAATCGCCTTAATCTAGCCGCTGCTTCAAATGTTCTAATCCCTGTACGATATGAGAAATTATTTGTGTCAATTATCATACCAGCTAACATAACTGTCGCTTCAAAAGGATCTATGTTTACAGGTTCATCAAATAAATCAATTAATTCAGTTACAAGTTCTGCAGAACTTGAAGCATAAGGTTCTATATAATTCATTAAAACATCCGATAAAATATTATCTATTCTTCTATGATGATCAATTATAATTATGTGCTTTGTTTTTTCTGTTAATTTTGGTTCTACTGATTGAACAGTAGAATGATGATCAACAATAATTAATAAAGAATCTTGTGAAATTTGTTCTAATGCATCAAAAGGGTCGATTAAATAATCTAATAACTTAATGTATTCTTGATTTAACATATTAATTACTTTTTGACATGTTTGGTCAATATTATCAAAATCTATAACAATTTTACCAACTTTATTTTTTGCTAAAACCATTTCTAACAAACCGATAGCTGAACCTAAGGCATCAACATCAGTAGCTGTATGTGGCATAATAAATACATTTTTAGAATTATCTATAAAATCGGCTAAAGCTCTAGAATTAACTTTAGCAGTTATTCTACTTCGTTTTTCAGCTGTGTTAGTTTTGCCCCCATAAAATTTAAGCGGCTGATTCTTAAAATTAACAACAGCTTGGTCTCCGCCTCTATTTTCAGCCATATTTAAAGCTTCTTCAGCCGCTTCTCCAAGTGATCTAGCATCACTTTCAAAACAAGCTATACCTATTGATAAAGTAATATGTATATCATTATTTTTTGATATATCTGAAATTGTATTTATGATATCAAATCTCGTTTTTATTATTTCATCTAATTGGTATTTGTTTAAAAATATAACTGCTTTTTCTGGTTTTATATTACTGAAATAAATATTATTTCTATTACACCAATTATCAATAGCCCCTAATAAAAGCCCTTGAATATTAGCTTTATCTTGAAAGTCTAATTTTTCGGTAGCATCATTAAAATTATCGAGTTTTAATATACCTATTGCATCAGTATACTTAAGATATTTTTCCTTTATTATTTCTCTATTAGTTACTTCAAATAAATATATCGTTTTATTCTTTGGATAATGAATCACATCATATTTTCTATCATATATATTTAAAATAAATTTACCAATTCTTTTTGCAACATTTTCTGATAAATCTTTACTAATAACCTGTAGACTTCTTCCCACAAGAACATTAGAAAAATACTCTTTAGCCTGAGAGTTTGAATAAACAATATTTGATTCAAGATCATATAGTATTATTCCAACAGGAAGATAATTTAATGCAATATCTTCACTATTTATCTTTTGCTTATTAATCTTACCTAAATCTCTAATTTTATTTTCTAAATCATAAATTCTATTTTTATTCCCTTTAGATATAAAAGTAAATAGAATATACAATCCTAAAAGCACTGTTAATATTATGTTGTAAAACCAATAATACTCATTAGATAAATGGTTCAATATAAAAAACAATCCTAAAACAATGAGTATAAAATAACTTATTATAATAATTATTAATCTATTTTGAATGGGTTTATTCATAATATACCCCTTTCAGATGAATTAAGATAATTATATCACAAAAATTATTTTTTTAAAACTTGTTAGTGATAATGAAACTTGTTTTCATAATAATATAATTTCCTAATATTTTATCCTTTTGTTTATGCAAATATATTAATAAAAAGGGCTCAAATGAGCCCATATCATTATTCTTTTACATATGGTAGCAAAGCCATAAAACGTGCACGTTTAATTGCTCTAGCCAAATGTTTTTGATAATATGCTTTTGTTCCAGTAACTCGTCTAGGTAAAATTTTTCCTCTGTCAGAAATAAATTTTTTTAACAATTCATAATTTTTAAAATCAATATAACTTATTTTATTATCAGTAAAATAACATCTTTTACGTCTACCTCTACGGTTTCCTTTATACGGTACTCTCGCCATAACATCCTCCTTTATTAAAATGGTAAGTCATCTTCTACGTTGTCAAAATTACCCTTAGGTAATTCTTCTTCCTTAGAATCTTTTACACTTGGATTATTGTATTCACTATTGTTTTGATTTCTTGTATCTAAAAACACTACTGAATCACAAATTACCTCAGTAATATATCTTCTAGCATTAATCTTTTCATCCATATAATCTCTTGTTTGAAGCTTGCCTTCAACTGCAACCATGCTTCCTTTACTCACATATTTGTGAATATTTTCTGCTTGTTTTCTCCATGCAGTGCAATTGATAAAATCAACATTACGATCTGCAGATTGGTTAGCAAATGGACGATTGACTGCTAGAGTAAATGAAACTACAGGAAGGTTATTTGTACTTGTGTATCTCAATTCAGGATTTTTTGTAAGTCTCCCGATTAATACAACTTTATTAAACATTTTTCCCTCCTATGATTCTTCTCTATTTACAACAATATGACGAATAACATTTTCCTTGATTCTCATAACTCTGCTTAATTCATTGATTGTTTCAACTGATGCAACTACATCTAAAACAACATAATACCCTTTTTTAAAATCATTAATTTCATAGGCAAAGTTTTTCAATCCCCATTCATCAACCTTTAAATCTGTCGAATTGTGATCTGTAAGAATTTTATTAAGTTCTTCAATTAATGCATTTCTTACACTGTCTTCAAGGTCAGGGCGAATGATATACATGATTTCGTATCTTCTCATTATTTTTCCTCCTTTTGGTCTGTTGGCTACTACTGTAGCAAGGTGAATATTTCACGCTGAATAATTATATCATAATAGAAACTGTTTGTCCATATAAAAACGTTGACAATCTCTAATTAATATAAATTATATTATAAAATAGATATTCCATAAATAAAGATGTTTAAAATATTATTTAAATTGAAATTTTTTAAAAAAAAGAGCCAGCAAAAATTACATTTTATTGGGTCTATATATTTAGATTTTTTAGTTATTTTGATCAATAGGTTTACCGTCTGGTAAAGTAAAATTCAATATAATACCTACAATAGCTGCTAAACTCATTCCATAAATTTGAAATGATCCAAAAGATATCAATGCATTTCCAAGTCCTATAACTAACATCGTTGCGACAATTATTAAGTTTTTTAAATCCAACATATTTACTTTGTTATCTATTAAAACTTTTAATCCATTAGATGCAATAAATCCATATAAAATAATTGATATTCCACCCATAACAGAAGCAGGTATAGTAGATATTAAAATAGTAAATATATTAAAAAATGATAATATAATTGCAATTATTGCAGCTCCACCGATAACATATACAGAAGCTACTTTCGTCATACCAACAACAGATGTATTTTCACCATAAGTAGTATTAGCTGGTCCACCAATTACAGCAGCAAAAGCTGTAGCTAACCCATCACCTAATATTGTTTTATCTAATCCAGGATCTTGTAGAAAGTTTTTACCTACTATTTTACTTAATACAGCGTGATCTCCAATGTGTTCAGCTGCTGTAACAAATGCTAAAGGTGCTATTGTTAATACTGCAGTTAAATTCATTTGATAAAATGTAATTTCAGTGCCTAATATATTTGCGCTCCCATCTTTCCAACTTAAAAACATAAATGCTGGAACTTTAATCCATTCAGATGGTGTCTTTATAATATTAATCAATACATCAAAACTAACAATTCCTAATATAGAGGCTACTATATATCCTCCAACTATACCTATTAAAAATGGAATAATTTTAATAAATCCCTTCCCTTTCAAAGCAACAATTACAACGATAGAAAATGACACAATAGCAGTTATAATCTCTTTCCAACTTCCTCCATTTAAACCTGAATTTGTAATCGCTACTCCTGATAATCCTAATCCAATTATCATAATCATTGGGCCAACTACGACTGGTGGTAGGGCAACTTCAATCCAGCGTTTACCAACTAGTTTTATTACTATTGATATAATTACGTAAATGACTCCTACAAAGAATAATCCTGTTAAGGCTGATGAATAATTAGCTGTTGCTGGGTTTGTATTAAATCCACTTACTGTAGCTACAACCATAATATATGCGAAAGAACTTCCTAGATATACTGGAACTTTAGCATTTGTACATAATATATAAATTAATGTACCCACTCCAGAAGAAAACAAAGCAACTGAAATAGGTAACCCTGTTAATAAAGGTACAAGTATGGTTGCACCAAACATCGCAAAAACATGTTGAAAACTTAAAGCTAACCATCTTTTTTTACTTGGCTTTTCACGTACTCCTAAAATCATTTTTTCATTCATAATACTCCTCCAAAATATTTTTTTCAAAAAAAAGGGGGGGAATATCCACCCTTTTAAATAACTAAACAAGAACAATAAATTTAACTAAGTAATACACCACAAATAATCCCGCCAGTACATACATAACAGGATCTACTTCTTTAGCACGTTTAGAAGATAACATTAAAATTACATAGAATATAAATCCAAATGCAATTCCCTCTGATATTGAATATGCTAAAACCATCATTATAATAACAATAAAAGTAGTTGTAACTGCAACTGAATCTTTCCAATCAATCTCTTTTAATTGGGTTACCATTAAAGCCCCAACATAAACTAAAGCTAAAGAAGTCGCAGGTGAAACAAAAATTCTTGCTCCACTACCTAATTCTACAGGAATTGAATTAACAAAAGAGAATAGTGGGAAAAACAACATTGATACAATGAATAGTACACCTACAACAGCAGCTGATAATCCAGTTCTAGCTCCTTGTTTAATTCCTGTTGTAGATTCAATATATGATGTAACGTTTGAAGTACCTATAATTGATCCAACTATAGTTCCAGTAGCATCTGAAATTAATGCTCTTCCACCACCAATAAGTTCTCCATCTTTTGATATTAATCCTGCATCATGTCCTACTGCAACTAAAGTTCCAGCGGTGTCAAAAAAATCAATAAATAATAATGAGAAAATTACAGCATAAGACATAGGGTTTGATAAAAGAGAAGGTAAAGCATAAAAAGCTTGTCCAAATGTCGATGAAACATCACTAATACTTCCTAAATTTGTTCCTTTTAATGAAGGCATCATTGATGCTAAACTAGGGAAAATAGCTCCTAAAATCACTCCTAAGAATCCTGTAGTTAAAATTGAAATAATAACTGCAAATTTGCTAAATTTATTATTCAAAGAGTGTAACACAAACACTAAAATAATGCCGAATAATGATAATAATACAGTTGGATGATTCAATTCACCAAGTTGTACTAATGTTACAGGCTGATCTATAACAATCCCAGCACCCTTTAGCCCTATAAAGGCAATAAAAAATCCAATTCCTGCTCCAACAGCTATTTTTAAGTTCTTAGGAATTGCGTTGATTACTTTTTTTCTTAAACCAGTTAAGGAAATTGTTAAAAACAATACCCCTGATACTAAAACTGCAGCTAATGCTTCTTGCCAAGTAAAGCCTAGGCCTAAAACAATTGTGTACGTAAAAAATGCATTCACACCCATGCCGGGAGCTAACCCAATAGGATAATTAGCATATAGCCCCATCATTAAACTAGCTGCGGCAGCAGCTACGGCTGTCGCTACAAACACTGCTGCAAAAGACATTCCAGTACCATCCGATAATATTCCTGCATTTACTGGTAAAATATAAACCATTGCTAGAAATATAGTCAGACCTCCCAGTAATTCTTGTGTGATTGTAGAACCTCGTTCCTCAATCTTAAAAAAACCATTTAAATATTTTTTCATTTTCTTCCTCCTGTTATATTTGTCAACAAAAGTCATAAGAAAAGCCTTAGGAATTCAATCTAAGGCTAGCCAAATCAAAAACATTGAAAAACGGATTTCAAAGTTTGAAATAGTAGCCGTAGTCTTATCATTTGCGGTGATAAGGTAGATACTTTCGAACCATATTATCGAAGTTATACGACTTTTATTAACTTTAAAAAAGATTATAACATAATATATAAATAGAAAACAATACTATTTATAAATGAAAGCGGTTTATAAT
>CAZSZZ010000002.1:0-27396 GCA_964611005.1 uncultured Candidatus Izemoplasmatales bacterium
TAGGTTTTGGAGAGACTATAGTGAGAATTACATCTACTTATGATACAGAAGTTTCAATAGAGGTTAATGTAAAAGTGTACAAATATACTGAAGATATTACAATCACAGGAAGTGATTTGTTGATTAAAGGAATGGAGACACAGTTATCAATTGAAACGTCTCCAGTGGGTGCATTTTTAGGGGTTACTTGGGAAAGCAGTGATGAATCTGTTTTAACAGTTGATGCATTTGGAAATGTCACAGCCGTAAATTCTGGTAGTGCAACAATCATTGCTAAAAGTATGTTAGATGATACCATAGCTGATTCTTTTAATATTGATGTAATTAATGTATTAGTTGTTGATGGAACAAAACATGATGGAGATACATATCTTTATGAAGGCTTAGAAATGGAATATGGAGTTCAATTATTTACTACGATAAACGACTCTTTAAATAAAGCATCAGAAAATACGTTGATTTATTTAGAGGATGGAACGTACCAAGAAGATATTTCAATTGACACTGATGGAATTACTTTAACTGGATTAAATGATTTAGCTATCATTGAAGGGAATATTGATGTTATAGCCGACAATGTTACTTTAAAAAATATAATTTTTGAAGGAAATACAAAAATTATTAATACAACACCTATAAGTGATTTTACATTTATTGATAATACAATTAGAAATATAACAAGTGAAGGCCCAAGCTTTATAGCGCTTTTAACGGCTACAAATACGACTATTAATAATAATAGCTTTACATCTTTACAATTAGATGCAATTACTTTAATTGATTTTTTAGGCGAATTAACAGAAATCAATCACAATATAATTGATAACTGTTCTACAGCTATTAAAATAAAAGCTATGAGTGAATTAACACAAGCTGATGAGGTTCGAATCTTTTGGAATACTATTAGCAATGTAGATTTAGCATTTGATATTGACATGTTGGTTTCTGGGGTAGAACAAGATATATATAAAGTTGCTCGTTTTAATGATGTGACTAATTATGTAAATGCAGTAAATGTTAATAGCGATAGCAGTTTTGATTTTACTTTAAATTATTGGGGAACGGCTTCTCTTGATAGTGTAAAATTTACGAATGTTGATCCATATTATTTAAAGGGATATTATGAAGATAAGGCGTCAATGCCAACTGAAGATTCTTATAATCCAAGTTTACCGATAATAATCACGATTACCAATCCAATTGATGAGATAATGATTGGTGAAACCTATCAATTTGAATATGAGATTTTACCATATGAATTAAGTGACGCTCCAATAAGATTTATCACAGGTAATCCTGATGTTATTGCGATTAATCAAGATGGAGTCATCACACCTCTTACAAGTGGAGAAGTATATATTCAAGTGAGAAGTGGTCAAGTTTCATCTATTAGAACACAACTCAATTTTTCCGTTATTACAACTCCAGGAATTGAAATAACAACTTCTAATGTTTATAGCAATGTTCAAGTGGGAGATTCATTTACTCTAGGAACTATTTTATTCCCATATACTATTGAAGGAGAAACTGCTTCAATTGTTTCAAATGCACCAATGGTTGCGGATATTAATGAAGACGGTGTAGTTAATACTTATGGTGAAGGATTGGTTACATTTACAGCTTCTTTAGATAGTGACCCAACTGTATCAGTAGATTATACTATCTATGTCCACGGAGCATTAGATCCTAATAATAATTTACTTGATTATTTAACAGAAAAGCAGGTTTCTTATTCAACTATTCATGAATGGACTGCTTATGGATTCCAATATAATTATTATGATATAAGAGCTGAAAGTGTATCTAGATATTATTTTGATAATTTAGAAGTCAACCAATCGAAAATGATTCCAGTAAGTTATGGAATTCGTCCAGGAGAACCAATGGATCCGTTAGTAGAAGGTCCAACTGCGTATAATCCTGATATTACAGTTACTAAATACAATGAACAAAATGTTTATTGGATAGTAGTTCATGATACAGCTAGTACAGCTCTTGGAAGTAATGCCCTAGCTCATGCTAATTATTTATATAATAACGCAATAGCTGGTGTTCAACTCTGGGTATCTTGGCATTTTACAGTAGATGATCATAGTATTTACCAACATCTTCCAGAAGATGAAAGAGGATATCATGCAGGAGATGGAAGTTCAACACCACATACTGGTTATGTTAATCCAAGAAATAATATTCAATATCTTGGTGGAGGAAATCATAATGGTATTGGTATTGAAATGGCTGTAAATGAAGATGGAGATATGTATAGAACATGGCAAAGAACTGCTAAATTAGTTGCTTATCTCTTAGATAAATACAATCTTCCATTGGATCATCAAAAGTATCATAATAGTTTTTCTGGAAAAGATTGTCCTAATACTTTAAGAAATGCTGGATTGGTTCCTTTATTTGAACAATTTGTCGCAAGTGAATATTATATTAAAACAAACTATCCAAATGCAATTATTACTATGACAAGTAATAATCCAGAATATTTAGATAATCATGGTAGAATTATTAAATTACCTCAAAGAGCTTTAACTGTAAGTTATACTATTACTGTCACAGATAATGGAATTACAGAAAGTAGAACATTTTATACTTATATTCCGGGAACTGTAAGATAAATTTTATAAAACCCTGAAAAAAATAATCTAAAATTGTAAGAAACCGATGTTTTACTAAAATAACTTCAGAGTAAATTGACAGCGGTTTCATAGAGTTGTAAAATATAATTGATTTAAATAATTTTAAAATATAAATTTAAAAGGAGAGAAAAAATGAAGAAAATTTTAACTGGTTTAATGTTATTGTTTACCTTCGTCTTAGGTTTAACGTTAATTAACAATGTTAAAGCTGAAGAAGAAGTAATCGATCTTTATCCTTATGATCAGGAAGCTTGTCTGTTAGCTGATGACAGCTGTACTCACACTAAGGTTGGAGATTCACATTGGAGTTTTACTTATTTTGGTCATAGATATCATGTAATTAGAGACTTGGTAAGATATGGTCATGAATCAATCGATCTTAACAGTGATGGTTGGGTTGACGACAATGAATTAGCAGGAATTCCTTACAATGCATTTGCTTCTGTTTTTATCAATAATACTGGTTCAGAAATTGATATTAAAACAGCTAATGCACGTACTGATATTACTGATGTAGTACACAGAAAATATGCTTATTTTGATGAAAATGGCGTATTACAAATGTTTGAAGATCATATCAGTAATTATTATATTTATAATGATGGAGATGCAACTACCCCTGATTGGCGTTTAGCAACTCAAACTGAAATTGATGCATATCAAGCTGAAGTTGCTGCTGAAACAATCTCAGATGGAGATCCTTCAAGTGATGGATTAACAAGATATTCACCTATCCGTATCAAGTTAGATAGCTCTGATAGTGATGGATATGTAGTAGAATCTCTTGGATGGCTTAAATGGACAAACGCTGATGTTGATACATCTGTAGTTACAGACCCTACACAATGGTCAACTATTATAGCTGATGATCCTAATAATGTATATGTTCCTGCAGGTTGGGTAGTTGTTAGTTTTGGTACTCTTGATAGAGGAACTGCTAATCCTAAAACAACTGAATTTATCAAAACATTACCTTATGCAATGACTGATTCAAGTGTAACACCTATGTTTATGACTTATGAAGATCAACCTGGGTGGTTTAGTGGTATGTCTGATTTAGATGATGATGCTGTTACTCCTGGTGTAAATATCGTTGTAGATTACAATGGAACATTTGATCTTCCTGATACAGTTTCTGCATCTTGGATGAATATGTTTGATGATACTACTAACGATATAATTCATCGCGTTGATAAATTGGATTATAGCGTTGAAATTTATCAAGATGACAATTTATTACAAACAATTGATTTCACTTGGAATGAAGGAACTGGCGAATATGATGCAAGTGGAGCTCAAACTGTAATTGATACATCAGTATTTGGAGCTGCTTACAAAGCAGTATTCAAAACTAATACACCTAATGATGATCCTACTGAGGTTTCAGCTGATATCGTAATCGGGGTTATGCCTCCAAAATTCATGGGCGTTGAAAACCGTTATAGTGATGAAGGCGTATTTGTTGACTTAATGCAAGGTATTTCAGCCGATGATGGATATGGAAATGATTTAACTGATACAGTTAGTGTAACTGTTCCTGATGGATTTAACTATTATAGTCCTAAACCTGGTGTTTATGATATTAATTTAGAATTCACTCATCATGTTCATTTTGATGGAATTATTCCTTTTGTAGTATTAGGCGGAACTCAAATTGATTTTGATGGTTCTCTAAATATCGTTTCTACTGATTGGGATTCTACAATAGCTGTTTACACAGATGTTTCTCAATTACAAGCAACTACAATGAGCTGGGGAAGTTCTGGTGTTATTATTGAAGTTGCTGGTGATGGTACAGTAATTAGAACTATTAATCGTCATAATTGGGATTTAGTTGATGAAAATGGTTTAAATACACCTGCAAATGCTTCTGGAATGTTTGATGGTTGGTTATCAGGCTTAACATTAGAAGAAGATGGATTCATTATTATCGTTGGTTATAAATTAGGTGATGCTTATGCTACAGCTCAAGGTTTAGCATATGGAGATTCTGTTTCTTATGACTTAACTCAAAAAGATGATTTTGATTATGATATCGTAACTGATGCTTCTTATGTATTAACTATCGATGATACAACTAATCCTTACGCAGTTGTAGTTGATGATAACTACACTATCGAAGAAAATTCATTTGATAATGTAAATGATGCAATCTTAGCTAACGTTGTTGGATTTGATAACTTTGATTCAGCTGATGATTTAGCAGTTTATGTAAGTGACAATGGTGGTATGTTATTAGATACAGCTGGAACTTATACTGTAGAAGTTACAGTAGAAGATGTTGCTGGTAATGCTACTACAGTTGAATTTGATGTAACAGTAGTTACTCCAGATCCTGTATTAACTGCAGAAGATGTACAAGTTATGCTTGATGATCAAACTCTAACTGCTGAAGAAATTCAAGCTTTAATAGATGCTTCTGTTTTAACAACTGAAGATGTTCAAGCTTTAATTGATGGAGCTAATATCCTAACTGAAGCACAAATTCAAACTTTGATTGACAATGCTATAGTAGCTAGTCAACCTGAAGATACTGGTTGTGGTAGTGCAACAGCTAATATTCCTAACTTTGGAATTATTGCTGCTTTCACATTACTAGGTGCTGGATTTGTAATTTTCAGAAAACATCAATAATTTAATATAATTGATAAAAAACCAGTTTGAAATTCAAGCTGGTTTTTTTATGTTAATTATGAAAATATTTTTATTTTTCTGAAAGTTTAAAAAAACTTATAATATAGATATATAAATATATATACATAAATTGTATAATATATATAAATAATTTGTATAAAATTAAATATATAAGGATTTGGAGATGTTTTTATGAAAAAACTTTTTATTTTATTTGCAGGAATCATTTTAGCTATTTCTCTTGCAGGTTGTGGTGGCAAAGAAGCTACTACTACAAATGCTCAAACTGTAGTAACTTGTCAAGAGGGATATACTTTAGTTGGAGATACATGTGTTTTAAATGGAACTCAAGATAGTTATCCAGTTATTGCTGGTGTTAGTGATGTTGAAATTACTGTTGGGGATAGTTTTGATCCTTTAGCCGGAGTTTCAGCTTCTGATACAGAAGATGGAGATTTAACTAGTTCTATAGTAGTTAATGGTTCTGTTAATACTGGTACTGTTGGAGTTTACTCACTTATTTATATAGTTGAGGACAGTAATGGTAATGAAACTAGAATCACAAGAACTGTAACTGTTAATAATACTAGTGGTTGCCCTATATACTATGAAAAAATAGATGGTGAATGTGTTAGAATTGATCCAGAAGTAATAACCATTATGCATGGAGCTGTTTATGAGATTGATCCATTTAATGATGATTATACAGGAACTGATCAATTAGCTCGTCAAGAGTTACAAAGACAGGTTGAAGAACAATACAATGTAGTTATTAATTATAAAAATTATCCAGCTAGTGCAGCTTGGGGACCAGATCGCGTTACATCAATTATTCAATCTAGTGTTGCCGGTGAACCTTTAAGTGATATTTACTGGGTTACTAGTGATTGGATTCAAGAATTAGTTAAAGGTAATGCTATCGTTGATGTTTCAAAATATATGAGCACAATAGGTGCTAATATTGATCCATCATATATGGATATTGGTGAATACCAAGGTGGAATATACGGCTTTGAATCATATAAACCTACCATGAGTGGTGGATTATTCTATAACGCTGATTTGGTTAGCAGTTTAGGCGTTGCTAATCCAACAGAATTATATCTTGATGGCGATTGGAATTGGTCTACTTTTGAAAACTGGGCTACACAAGTTCAAACTGCTTTAGATGGACAACCTGATGAAATGTATGCGCTTGGTGGAATGCTTAGTTATTATGCTAAATATATGATTACTTTAAATGGTGGTTCATTGATTAATAAACAAACAGGACGTGTTGGTTTTGCGCAAAATCCAGCCTTGGAAACTTATGATTTTTTACATACATTGTATGGTAAAGGATTATTCGAACCTAATCCTCAGTATGATGCAGGAAGTCCACTTTGGATGAGTGGTAAAATCGCGATGCATCCTGGAGATCTTTGGTTTATGAGTGCTGATAATAGATGGGGAAGTATTCCATTTGAACTTGGATTTGTTCCATATCCTGTTTCAGATAGTTTTACTGGAGAATATATCAGCCCTATCAGTGGTGTATCTGTAATGACTGTGGCTAGCGGAATGACCTCTGAACGCGAAGAATTAGTATTTAGAGTATGGAACGCTTTACAGCTTTGGAAAACAGACGAACAAGAAGATAGTGATTTTGAATTATCATTATTAACCAAATTTGACCAACAGATGTATGTCGATGCATATATGTCAGTTTATGATAATGTATATCTAGATATAACTAATGCAATTGGAATTAGTGCTTTTAATGAAAATGGATGGGTAAGAAACATCAATACTGCTATTAAAGATGGAACAGCTAGAACTGTAGTTGATGCAATTAAGCCAATCTATGAAACAGCTTTAGAAGATTATTTAGGATAATTTAGATACAATATCCCCCTTTTTCAAACGAAAAGGGGGAATATTGAATAATATGAGGTGTAGATGTGAAGAAAATATATATTATATTACTTTCATTGATTGTTTTGTTTGTGACAATTTTTATTGTAGATACTATTTGGTTGGCAAAACAAGAAGATTATTTAGGATTAAATCAAGAAGCATATGATGATTCAACATTGAATGAATTATCATATTTTGACATATCTGATTACTATGAATATATAAATGAACATGATAAATACTATCCTAGAGGATATGATATCGTTATTAACGCAAGTGATTTTTCAGATAGTATCGGAGATAATACTGTTATGGGAAGTTATGAAGGAGAGGATAATGTTCTTTTAACCAACGAAAACAGTAAAGTTACATGGAATGTAGATGTTTCTGAAGCAGGGTATTATAATCTTGTATTAGATTATTATCCATATGAAGGCAAAAGCACAAGTATTCAGCGAGCTATATATATCAATGGTGAAATCCCTTTTGATGGCGCTAAAAATATTACATTTTACCGTATATGGGCTAATGCTACTTCAGTTAAAACCGATATAAACGGAAATGATATTAGACCAAGCCAAGAAGAAAAACCGTTTTGGAGAACAAGTTATTTTGTAGATAACGTTGGTTATATAAACAATCCATATGTCTTTTATTTTGAAGCTGGAGATAATACTATTTCTCTAGAAGGTGTTAGAGAACCATTGATGATTAAAAGCATCCATGTTCTAAGCATTAAAGACTTAATCGATTATGATGATTACAAAAGCCTTCATTCTGATGCAGAAATTGTAAATGAAGATATTAATTTTATTCAAACAGAAAATCAAGCATATAGTTCTTCACCAACACTATATCCTTTAAATGATAGAACCAGCATGCAAACAATCCCAAACAGTGCGAAACTTGTTAAAATGAATACAATAGGTGGTAATAATTGGCGTGTTGCTGGAGATTTTATAACTTGGACCTTTGATGTTGATAAAGCTGGTCTCTATGCTATGAGTTTTAGAGTTAAACAACGTCTAGCGACGGGAATGAATGTTTATCGTAATATTTATATCGATGAGCAGATTCCGTTTAAAGAGATGAAAAACTATGCTTTCACCTATGATAATAAATGGAGAATTCAAACTGTTGGAACTAAAGATGAACCATATTTATTCTATCTAACTGAAGGTAGACATACTATTAAGATGGAAGTATCTTTAGGAGAATACGGAGCTTTAATTGGACAAATTCAAACATCAATTGATAAACTAAATAAATTATATAGAGAAATATTAGTCTATACCGGAGCTGAACCAGACCAATATAGAGATTATCAATTAGAAGAAAGAATAGATAACTTAGTTGGTCGCATTCAAGCTGAACGCGATAATTTAGCTGAAATTAGAGAAAAAATAATAGAAATATCTGGTTCAAAAAGTGAGAAAACAGGAATTTTGGATACTGTTATTTTACAGTTAGATGATTTTATTGATAAACCTAGAGAGATTCATACACAGCTTTTAACATTCAATAGTAATATATCCTCTTTAGGTACTTTGGTATTGCTTTTAAGTGCTCAGCCACTTGAACTGGATTATATTATGTTTCATAATCCTAATGCAACTCTTCCAAAGTCAAAGGAATCATTATTAGGTGGGCTTATGTTTAGTATTAAAGCATTTGCTGCGACATTTAATACTGATTATTCAAACCTTGGAGAAACAGGAGATTTTGAGACTAATAGAAGTGTTGAAGTTTGGCTTTCTATTGGTAGAGATCAAGCTAATGTTTTAAGAAAACTAATAGATGAATCCTTTACTCCAGAAACAAAGATTAAAATAGATTTAAAACTAGTTAATTCTAGCGTATTATTACCAGCTACATTATCCAATGTTGGACCTGATGTGGCTATGGGACTTGGAAATAATATTCCAGTAAATTACGCTATGAGAAGTGCTGTTTATGATATATCACAATTCGATGATTTTGAAGAAGTAACTAAACGCTTTAAAGATAGCGCTATGGTTCCTTTTGAATTTGAAGGTGGCTACTACGCCCTTCCTGAACAACAAGTTTTCTTAATGATGTTTTATCGAACTGATATTTTTGATGAATTGGGATTAGAAGTTCCTAATACTTGGGAAGATGTAATTTCTATGATTCCAGATTTACAAAAACATAATCTTGAATTTTATTTACCAGTGCCTATAACACAAGGTGCAGTAATGAATTTACCACCAAATCCAATATATTCAACCTTATTCTATCAAAATGATGGACAGTTTTATATTGATGGTAATACAAAAAGTGGATTTGATCAGGGGAAAGGTCCAGAGGTTTTCGAAATGTGGACTCAGTTCTATACTGATTATTCCTTCCCGGTTCAAGCTAATTTCATAAATAGATTTAGAAGTGGACAGATGCCAATAGGTATAACCTATTATAATGTCTATAATACTCTAAGCGTATTTGCTCCTGAAATCAGAGGTAAATGGGACTTCGTTGTAGTTCCTGGTACTGAGGTTGATGATGGACAAGGTGGAACTACAATTCGTAGAGATACTGTTTCTACAGGAACCTCGATTATGATTATGAATGATTGTGAAGATAAAGAAGCAGCTTGGGAATTCTTAAAGTGGTGGACTAGTACTAAAGTACAAGTTCAATTCGGTAGAGAAATGGAAGGTATTTTAGGGGCTGCCGCAAGATATCCTACTGCTAATGTTCAGGCGATGAGCGAATTGCCATGGACTGTTACTGAATATAGTAAACTTGAAGAACAATGGGATTGGGTTAGAGGTATACCTGAGGTACCAGGCGGATATATGACTGGTAGGCATTTAGATAACGCCTTTAGACTTGTTTATAATGAACATACTAATCCTAAAGAAACGATATATGACTTTGTGCAGATTATAGACGAAGAAATTTCTTCAAAAAGAAATGAATTCGGTTTAGATTAGGGGTGGAGATGTGGAATCTAATACAACTGTAATACCGATACTGACAAAAAGACAGTTGCTATGGAAGAACATTAAAAAGAGTAAACACTATTATATTTTAATGGCTCCATATTCAATTTTGTTTTTTACCTTTACTATTATACCGGTTATTATGTCTTTAGGAATAAGTTTTTCCTATTACAACTTATTAGAACCTCCTCATTTTGTGGGGTTAAGCAATTATATTAAACTATTTTTAGAGGATGACGTTTTTATCATAGCGGTTAAGAATACTTTAATTTTAGCTGTAGTTACTGGTCCAGTTTCTTATTTAATGGCATTTCTTTTTGCATGGCTAATCAATGAACTTGGGCCAAAACTAAGATCTTTTTTGACCTTAGTTTTTTATGCACCTAGTATTAGTGGTAATGCCTTCTTAATGTGGCTTTTAATATTTAGTGGAGATGTTCACGGATATGCTAATGGGTTTCTGATTAAATGGGGATTAATTGATAATCCTATTCAATGGTTGAAAGATCCTCATTATATGATGCTTGTAATTATTATTGTTCAGTTATGGCTTTCTCTTGGGGTAAGCTTCTTAGCTTTTATCGCAGGGCTTCAAAATGTTGATAGAACTCTTTATGAGGCAGGAGCTATTGATGGAGTTAAAAATCGCTGGCAAGAGTTATGGTTTATCACCTTACCATCAATGAAACCTCAGCTTATGTTTGGGGCAGTTATGCAAATCACTACATCTTTAGCAATTGCTCAAGTGTCGATGCAACTGGTTGGTTTTCCGAGTGTTGAATATGCTGGACACACGATTGTTACTCACTTAATTGATTATGGTAGTGTGCGCTATGATTTAGGATATGCAAGTGCTATTGCTACAGTTTTATTCTTAATCATGATGATAACTAACCTCTTAGTTAGAAAGATTCTAAGAAAGGTTGGTGATTAGATGAAATTAATAAAACGTAGACATAGATTAAATAGAAGCTTAGGTGGAGATATTTTTCTATTTGCCTTGTTATTATTCTTTGGCTTTTTCAGTGCATATCCATTGATTATGACTGCATCTAACGCTTTTAAACCATTAGATGAATTATTTCTTTTTCCACCAAGATTATTTCCAAGAAATGTAACGTTAGATAATTTTAGGGACCTTTCTGATTTAATAGGTAATAGTTGGGTGCCGTTTAGTAGATATTTCTTTAATACAATTTTAATTACTGTTTTAGGTACAGGAGGCCATGTAATTATTGCATCAATGGCTGCTTTTCCTTTGGCAAAATATAAATTTCCTGGAAGAAGATTATTCTTCACTTTAGTTGTGTATTCATTGATGTTTGCGCCTCAAGTAACTGCAGTACCAAATTATATTATTATTTCAGGTATTGGACTTATTGATAATCCGAGTGCAATTATCTTACCAGCTATCGCCTCAAGTTTAGGGCTTTATTTGATGAAGCAATTTATGTCTCAAATTCCTGATGATTTGATTGAATCTGCTAAGATTGATGGAGCTAGTGAATATCGTATATTCTTCCAAATTGTAATGCCACTTGTGAAACCAGCGTGGCTAACTCTTATTATATTATTATTCCAAAGATTATGGACAACTGATGGAGGAAGTTTTATCTTCTCTGAACAATTAAAACCTCTAAGCTATGCCTTGAGGCAGATTGCACAAGGAACTATTCAACGTGCCGGAACTATTGCGGCTGTATCATTTATTATGATGATTGTTCCTGTTACATTCTTTATATTGTCACAATCTAGAGTAGTTGAGACATTCAGCCATTCAGGAATGAAGTAGGTGTAGATTATGAAGAAAAAAATTATAATTATAGTTTTAGCTTTATTTTTAACACCACTTTTAATGGGCGCCACAAGTTATACATATTCATATTGGGGTGAGGTATTACATAGTGATCCTGGAATGACTTTTACAGCTAGTATTAATGCTGAGGAGTTAGGAGTTAATTTGGTTTCTCCAGAAGATCTTGTGGTATATAATAACCAGATTTATATAGTTGATAGTAAGGCGAATAGTCTTATAGTTATCGATAGTGATTTTTCTTTAGTTGAAGAAATTACTACTTTTGATTATACCCAAGATTATATCGATATACTTAGTGATAAGGGCATTACAGATGAAACAAGTTTAACATTATCTTCTCCATATGGAGTAGATGTAACTGATAGTGGGATATTTATCTGTGATACCAGTAATTACCGGATTGTTAAGTTAAATCATAACTATGAAGTAGTTAATACTTTCAGTGATATGGATGATTTAACTTTCGAAAATATTAATTTTGAGCCTAAAAAAATAACCGTTGATTCAACAGATAGAATGTATGTTGTGGCTAAGAATATCTATGAAGGTATTATGGAAATCAATTCTGATGGAAGCTTTAATCGTTATACTGGAGTTAACCCAATAAAAATGACTCCAATCGAAATATTTAAACGTAAACTAATGACAGAAGAACAAATTGCACAGCTTCAACTATATCTTCCGACAGAATATACAAATGTTCAAATAGATGAACGCAACTTTATTTACGCAACTAGTAAAGTTTCCGATAATAACGCTGAAAATCCAATTCAATTGATTAATCCAAAAGGAATAGACGTTATTAAGAGAAATGGGTATCAACCTCCTATGGGAGATGTTCAATATGTTATTGGTATGAACAGCTATGTAGTTGATGGACCTAGTACACTTGTAGATATTGCGAGTCGTGAAGACGGAATATACACTGTTTTAGACCAAAAAAGATCTCGTCTTTTCACCTATGATGCAGAAGGGTATTTGTTGTATATAGATGGTGATGAAGGTAATCAAATAGATAAGTTCAGTGAAGGTGTAGCTATTGCATATTTTGGAGAAAATTTACTAGTTTTAGATAGAGGGACTAAAACAATAGTTGTTTACGCTCCAACTGAATTTGGTGAAAATGTTAATCTAGCAATCCATTACTACAACCTAGGTGATTACGAGAAAACAGCTGAGATATGGGAAAAAGTAATTAAGATGAATTCTAATTATGAGATAGCATATAATGGTATTGGTAAGATGCTTTTAAGGAATGGAGAGTATCACGAAGCTATGCTTTACTTTGAACTTGGACATGACCAATACTATTATTCTAAAGCCTTCAAGGAATATAGAAACGTCATTATAAAAGACCATTTTGGTGAGATTATGGGTGGGATTGTCTTAATAACTGTAGGCTTAATAGGCATTAAGATTTATAAGACCCACAAGAAGGGAGGAACACTTTTGTATGAAGACTAAATTGAGTAAAATTTATCAAGAATACATTAAATTTCCTTCTTACGTTCTCTTTCATCCTTTTGATGGTTATGATGATTTTAAACGATATAAAAAGGGGAAAATGAGTGTAGCTATTGTTTTTATTATCCTCTTTATCTATTTTAAGATATTTTCTTTTAGAAATCTTGGGTTCTTAGTTAATCCAAATAATCCCCAAAATTTAAATAGTTTACAAGAATTATTTAGTGTAATTTTACTTATATTCTTATTTACTGTAGGAAATTGGAGTGTTACTACACTAATGGAAGGAAAAGGGAGCTATAAAGAAATATTAATGGTTACTGGATATTCTCTATTTCCAATAATTATAATAGGTTTTCCTTCTGTAATTTTAAGCAATTTCCTTACTTTAGAGGAAATGGCATTTTTCAAACTATTTATGTACATAGCTTACATCTCTACAGGATGGATGTTGTTTATGGGCATTTTAAATATACATGAATACGGGTTGTTTAAAACTATACTCGCCTTCATAGCTACAGGTATATCAATGTCTGTAATGATGTTCGTTGGACTATTATTCTTTGACTTAATACAACAATTCATTGCTTTTATCGTCGCTGTAGTTGAAGAATTTAATTTGAGGTATTAATTATGAAAAAGAAACTAATTATTATTATGCTCGCCTCAATTTTAGGTTTTGTTCTATATATGACTTTGTTTAATATGTCAATGGCTTCAGTTATTGAGCCGCAAAAGATTTCCTTCTCAAAGGCTGGTTTTGTAGATGCGATGACTTTATCTGATAAAAATCATTTGGTTGCGGATAACGGTACATTTCAGTTATATTTAGATGAAACAACCTCTTATTTTAAAGTTGTCAATAAAGATACAGGCTTTGAATGGGATAGCAATCCTACTGGGCCTGATCCATGGCAATTAGATTTATCTAAGGCCATAACAAACAGTGCGATTGAAAAACAAAAATCAACTTTGGAATTATCGTATTTTAATGAAACAGGGTCTTTAGCTAAGATTAATAATTACTCAATGAGTATTCACCATCCTAAGAGTGTTCTCTTTGATGATGGATTTAGAACTTATTCAATTAAATATATCAAAGATGGTTTTCAAGTTTTATATGATGTCAAGGATGTTGATATAGATTATTTATATTTTCCTAAATATTTAAAACCAGAGATTTTAGAAGCACATCCTCAAAAAGACCTATTACAAGCAATTGCTTATACTGGCTATGATGAAGACTTAGGAGTATATGTAATAAATCAATACGAAGATATGTCAGTACTAGTAAGAAGTCGCCTTTATGATATTTTTTATGGACCTGGAAGTTTAGGCTATACTAGAGAAAGAGCAATAGAAGAAAACGCTGAGTATGGTTACACAGATGTCTATGAACCAGTATCGTTTGAAATAGCTTTAGAAGTTAAATTAACTCCAACTGGAGTTAAGACTTCTGTAATACAGGATTCAATTTCTGAAACTGAAAACGCAAAACTTGCGACAGTTTCATTATATCCATTATTTGGGACTGCTATAAGTGAAGTTGGCGGTGTTAAAACAAATGGCTATATCGTAGTTCCTGATGGAAGCGGAGCTGTAATAGAGTTTAACAATGGTAAATATTACCAACAACCTTATGCCAAAAGACTTTATGGCGATGATTTAGGTATTCTAAAACATAAAATGCCTGAAGTCCAACAAAAGATAAGTATTCCTCTTTATGGAATGGTTAAAGAAGATGGAGCTTTTGCGGCAATTATTTCTAAGGGTGATACGATGGCTACTATAAACGCTGATGTATCTGAAAGAATTGATTCCTATAACAAGGTTTATCCTACCTTTAATTTTAGAGAAAATGAAGCAATAACACTAGGTACAGGATACAACCAATACGCCTTGGATTTATGGACTGAAAATAGAGTGGATACTGATTTTACCGTAGAATATACTTTCTTAAACAAAGAAGAAGCTGATTATGTTCATATTGCTAAAGCCTATAGAACTTATTTAGAAGATAATTTTGGTTTTGATAGTGTTGATAATACAAGAGATACTTTGTGTACTATAGAATTTTTAGGAGCTTATGAAAGTAAATCTTTCTTCTTAGGCGTTCCATATTATAAAAGTAAATCACTTACTACCTTTGATCAGAGTCAAATAATCTTAAAAGAATTAGCTGATAGTGGTGTTAGGAATGTCAATGTTATATATAAGGGAATGGTTAACGGAGGTATGTCTTCAAGCATAGCTAATGATTTCGATATAGAGAGAGTTTTGGGTGGAAATAAAGGATATTCCTCATTGATTGATTATGCAAAAGAAAATAATATTGAGATATATCCAGATATAAGACTATTAGCCACTAATGATTTCAAAAAATTGTTTGATGATTATAGATATTCATCAAAGAGAATAGATGGCAGTATGTCAATGTTATTTACTTATCACTTACCATCAAAACTTCCATATAGCGAAGCACCTTCAGTTTTGAAATTTAAAGATGATTATATTATAAATCCGCTTTATTTGGAAGAAATAAACAATGATTTATTATCACATTATGATGGGGATACCTTAACCTATGATTTCTTAGGTAGTGTTTTAGGTGGAAGTTATAAAGATCCCCAACTTTATAAAGAAGATAGTTTAAGAATCCAACAATCAATTTTAGAGAGTTTAGATAAAAAGATAATATTATCAGATCCACTAGGCTTCGCAATACCTTATAGCGATTATATTGTGGATTTACCTATGGAAACTACTTTATATGCAATTTTAGATTATCAAATCCCTCTATTGCAATTGGTTTTGGCAGGAAAAGTTGACTATTCTACAGTTAGTTTAAATATGACTAGCGAAAGAACTGTTCAATATAATTTCTTAAAAACTATTGAGACTGGTTCAAATTTAAAATATACATTATCCTATGATAACTCAAGAGAATTAAAAGAGACTGAATTTAATTATTATTTCTCCACCGAATATACTAATTGGATTGATAGAATTGAACTTCAAGTGAAAGAGCTTGATGAATTAGGAATTCATGATGGTTATTTAGTTAGCCACAAAAGAGTAGATAATAATGTTTTTAAAGTTACTTATTCTAATGGATTAGAAATACTCATTAATTACAATTTAAATCAGGTAGATAATATCTTAGGATATAATGTGCCTGCAATGTCATATGTAGTGATGGGAGGAGAATAATATGGCTGAACTAGAACTTGCGAGAAAAAGCCTCCTAGCACCTAAAAAGAAGAAAAAGGGATTAAAGGGGTATAAGAGACAGAAGTTAATATGGGCATTTATTTTCTTAACACCATGGTTAATAGGATTTTCTATGTTTTTCTTAATTCCTTTTATTCGCAGTTTATACTATAGTTTTTTCTCTTTAGAGCCTACACCTGATGGTATTATTTCTACTTTTGTAGGATTTCATAATTATTTTTATGCATTAAATGAACAAGTTACTTCGACTACAAGTTTTCGCGTTGAATTGATTAATACAACAGTAGATGCTTTAATCAATATACCAGTACTTTTAATCTTTAGTTTGTTTATCGCTGTAATGCTAAATACTAAATTTAAAGGGCGTGCCTTTGTAAGAGCGGTCTTCTTTATTCCCGTTATTCTTAATAGCGCAGCTGTAACGAGCGCGCTTGGGGGTGGAGATGCTATTGCTAATTTGTTAAAAGAACAGGGCTCAACTCAGATATTTGATCTTGAGTTTTATTTGCTTCAAACTGGTATGATGCCTTGGTTAATTAATTTTATTGTCGGTTTGATTGGAAGAATTTACTCTATTTTATCGTTAGCTGGAGTACCGATACTCTTATTCTTGGCTTCTATTCAATCAGTGCCTAAACATCTTTATGAGGCAGCTAAGATTGAAGGCGCTACTGGTTATGAAATGTTTTGGCTTATAACTCTGCCAAATGTTAGTCCTCACATAATAACTGTGACGGTTTATGCTTTAGTTGATACTTTCTTAACATCTTCAGTAAGTGAAATTATTTCACAGGAATTGGGTAATTCCAGTAGATGGGGAGAAAGTGCTGCGATGGCTTGGATATATGTTTCTACAATTATATTAATCCTATTAATTTTAGCAATTATTGCTAAAGCTTTAAAGATAGGAGGTTCTCATTATGAAAACTAAATTGGTTAAATATATAAGTGGAGTTTTTAAAAAGTTGAATGATTATTTTAAGCAACCTAAAACAAAGCTAGTATGGGAACGCAATATTGGTAGTTTTACAATGAAGCTTTTGAAATTTATTATCTTATTTGGTCTTTGTTTCGTAATTTTATTTCCAACTATCCAACAAATTTCTATGGCTTTAAGAGCTCCAGAAGATATTAATAATCCTGCAGTTGTTTGGATACCTCAACATTGGTCACTTATGAATATTAAAATATCTATGGTAGTTTTGGATTATTGGAGAGCTTTACTAAATACTTTTAAATTAAGTTTTATAGCGATGCTTTTACAAATCTTTTCAACTGCTCTTGCAGGGTATGCATTTAGCCGTTTGAGATTTAAAGGAAGTAATATATTATTTATCGCTGTTATTATTACAATTATCACTCCTCCACAAGCTTTATCATTAGCTCAGTTCCTGTATTTCAGAGAATTAAATTTAATCGGTAAAGAATCAAGTATTTATTTGATGAGTGGCCTTGGAATGGGTATTAGAAGTGGTATATTTATCTTCATTTTCCGTCAGTTTTTCAGAGGTTTACCTATTGAACTTGAAGAATCTGCGCAGCTCGATGGAGCTGGAGTATTTAGAACATTTTGGAATATTATGTTGCCAAACGCAAGAGGTGCGCTTGTTACTGTTGCATTATTTGCCTTTGTATGGCAATGGAATGATGCTTATTATGTAGCTATATTCAATGTGTCAACTGAAGAGTTCCCATTGCTTACAATGCAACTTATTAATGCGGCTGAGGGAATGTACCAAGCATTGTTCTATACTGGTGGACTTAGTTTGATTGGACAAAATGTTTGGGAAAATCCATTATTCTTAGCTTTAATAAGTAATGTTTCCGCATTACTTATGATGTTGCCACTACTTATAATGTATCTTTTCGTACAAAAACAATTCGTTGAATCTATTGAAAGGACAGGAATTGTTGGTTAGGACATATTATGTTTGAAAAATTATTTAATTCAAAAATTAATGAAATAGCTGATTGGATCATTCGTTTGATTATGTTAAATGTCATGATGATCTTCTTTAGTTTGCCAATTATTACTGTTTTACCTGCTGTTTCTGCTGGATACAATATGTTTAATGATTATATTGAAAAGAAAAACCCAAAGTTATTTAAAGATTATTTTAGGTATTTAAAAGAAGCTTTTGGAAGAAAAGTTTTACTTGAATTAGTTATAATTCTTGTCTTTGTTTTGCTTTATTTTAATATTCGCTATTATAATTTAAGCTTGGAGTTAAGACAGACTACATTTCTTTTAATCGGGCATTATGTTTCTTTAGCTTTAATAGCTATTTGGTTTGCGGTTGCCTTATTTAGTATTATAATATTGAGAGTTTATACTAAACTTAAAATTATTAAGTTTATCAAGCTAGCATTTTTCTTAGCTGGTAAGTATTATTGGATTACTATGGTTTTAGTTGTAATTACTATATCTCCATTTTTATTATTAGCTTATCCAAATGCTTTAACTGGATTTGCCTTTATCTTTTTTGGATTAAGCATTTCTTTATTGCTTAATGTTTTAATGACGAAAAGAATTGTACTATATTTAGAAAGTTTGAAGATTAAAAATGATTAAAACAGGAATTGATAGAATTTTAGATTATCAAGGGTTATTTAAAGGTAAAAGAATAGGTCTTATAACTAATCCAACTGGAGTTAATAAAGATTTAGTTTCTACCATTGATATCTTAAATGAGTATACTGATTTAGTTGCCTTGTTTTCTCCAGAACACGGCATTAGAGGTAATATTCAAGCTGGGGTTAAACTTGATAGCTATATAGATTTAAAAACCGGTATAATGGTATATTCACTTTATGGAGAAAATAGAAGTCCATCTAAGGAAATGATGGATAAACTTGATATATTAGTTTTTGATATTCAAGATGTAGGAGCTAGGTATTATACATATCTTTACACGATGTCTTATGCTTTGATGGCATGTAAAAAATATAACAAATTAATGGTTATATTAGATCGTCCAAATCCAGTTGACGCAATAAATGTTGAAGGTAATATCCTAAATCTAGAATGTAGATCTTTTGTTGGATATTATCCAATACCAATTCGTTATGGATTAACCATTGGTGAATTAGCTATTCTATTTAATGAAGAGTTTAAGATTAATGCAAATTTAAAAGTTATTGAAATGGAAGGCTACAATAGAAGTATGAATTATTTAGATACAGGACTTGATTGGATTATGCCTTCGCCTAATATTCCTACACCTTTAACAGCCTACGCATATCTTGTGACTTGTATATTTGAAGGTACAAATTTATCTGAAGGAAGAGGCACTACTAAACCGTTCTTTATAATTGGAAGTCCTTATCTAGATAGTGACTTTGTAATTGAAGAGATAAAGAAATGTAATTTAGCAGGCGTTAAATTTAGATCAATGTATTTTACACCTAAGTTTTCCAAATATAAAGATGAATTATGTCAGGGAATAGAATTAATAATTACTGATTATTTAAGCTTTAAACCTGTAAGTATTGGATATATTCTCTTAGATATTATAAGAAAGCATCATAAAGAATTTAGCTATATAAAGCCATTTACCAAAGGTGGTCATCCATTTATTGATTTATTAAGCGGAGATGTTTTACTAAGGGAAAATAAACTTGATATAATGGATATAATTAATCAAATGGAAAAAGACTCTTTAAGCTTTCTAAGAATTAAAAGGAGGTACCATATCTATGATTGATTATGATATAAATCGTTTAAGTTTAGATGAATTGATTGGACAGCTGATTGTTTTTGGCTTTGATGGCTTAGATATAAATGATCATGTAATAGAATTAATTCGCTCCCAAAAAGCAGGTAATGTTATTCTCTTTGCGAGAAATATTAATACACCTGAACAGCTTTTCAAATTAAATCAAAACTTACAAAAGTTAGCTGTTGAAACTACAAATATTCCTCTTTTAATTTCAATTGATCAAGAAGGTGGAATGGTAACTCGTATTAAAAATGGAACTACTTATTTTCCAGGCGCAATGACTATTACTGCTAGTGCTAACCCCAATAATTCCTATTTAAGTGGTAAATATATGGGTAACATTTTAAAAGCACTAGGAGTAAATATGAATTTAGCTCCAAGCCTTGATATCAATAATAATCCAAAGAACCCTGTAATTGGAGTTAGAAGCTTTGGGGATAATCCTCATACGGTAGCTAAATATGGTTATGAATTTATTAAAGGCTTACAAGAATCTGTGATTGCGACCGCTAAACATTTTCCTGGACATGGAGATACTGATACGGATTCTCATCTAGATTTACCGACAATTAATAAGACTCTTGAAGAACTAAAGGAGTTTGAATTGATTCCTTTTAAGGAGGCAATTGAGATGGGAGTTTTAGCTATTATGAGTTCTCATATTAGTTTTCCAGAACTAAGTTTTGATAAGAGGCCAGCTACCCTTTCTAAATATTTCCTTACTAATCTTTTAAAAAATGAATTGGGATTTAAGGGGCTAATTGTTACAGACTGTTTGGAGATGAAAGCTATCCAAACCTATTATACAACCAAAAAAGGTGTGAGTATGGCCATTAAGGCTGGTGCAAATCTTGCGATGGTTTCTTCTACAGAAGCATTACAGATAGATTCAATAAAATATTTAAAAGAACAGGTTTTAAATGGAGAATTATCAATAGAACTAATTAAAGATAGAGTGAGAAAAGTTTTAGAAATTAAAGAAAAATATGTTGAATACAATCCTTTTAAAACCTATCATGATATAAAAGAGATTATAGAAGATAAGGAAACTAAAGAATTTTCTCTTTCAGTAGTTAGAAAGGCAATGACAAGAATCAGGGGTAAAGATCCTTTAAAAGGTCTTAAAACTCTGTTGATTGCATCAAGCCCATTATCTACAACCGTAGCGGATGAATCAACAGGGGATTTTAGTATTGTTTCTTCTGTAAAAAAAGAACTACCTAATATAGATACTCTTAAAGTAACGGTTAGATTAAAAGAAGAGGAATTAAATCATATATTAGCTATATCTGAAGAATACGAACAAATAATTTTATGTTCTTATAATGCCAATATTTACAAAAACCAATTAGTTTTGATTGATAAGCTTAATAAGTCTAGTAATCTATATGTTATAGCTATGAGAAATCCTTATGATTCGCTGTTTGTTAAGAATATTAAAAACCTAATTTTAATGTATGAATACACTCCAAATTCTGTTAAAATACTTATAGAATATTTAAAAGGAAACATAACTCCTTTAGGAAAGTTACCGGTGACGTTATGAACGGATATATTATAGGAATTGATAGTGGAGGAACAAAGACAAAAGGTGTTTTATTTGACATGTTAGGTAAACAAATCAAAGATACATATTCTGGATTTGGTAATTTCAATGTTGATCCATCTATGACTAAAAAACATATATTTGATGTCTTAGATGACTTAACAGAAGAAATAGATGTTTCGGAATTAAAATTTATTTTGATTGGAGTTGCAGGATCTTCAAATTATCCGGATAAAGACAAATTTATCGCTGATATTTCTAAAAAATACCAGACAGAGATAAAAGTCGTTACCGATGCTTTAGTCGCTCTTTATTCAGTTAAACAGGATAAATATAGCCAGGTTATCATGGTTTTAGGTGGCACTGGAAGTGTTATAATAGCTCATGTTAATGATAAAATACATTTTATTGGTGGGTATGGTCCATTATTAGGAGATGAAGGCTCAAGTTATCATCTTGTAATACAAGAACTAAAACATATTATAAATCAGTTTGAAGAAAAGAAAAAAATAACTGATTTAACAAAAGCTTTATTAAATAAGATAGAAGCTAAGAATTACACAGACATCAAAGCTTTTGTCTATAACAACACAAAAAATAAAATCGCAGAATTATCTCAATTCATTGCCTTATATGCTTTAAAAGGGGATAGCGAAGCTATAGCTTTATTTGTCAAAGAAGGAGAATTTTTAGCTAAACAAACATATAATGCATATAGATTTATGAATCCGAATTTAGAAGTTAGAATTGGAGTAAGAGGAGGCTTTCTCTTAAACGCTCCTTATGTTTTAGAAACATTGATTAAATCATTAGATCAAATGAATATAAAATATACGATAGATGATTCTTTGTCAGACCCAGTTATAGGAGCTTATTATCTGGCAATGGAATATTTAGAGAAGAGGTAAACAATGGTTGATATCAGCAAGATCACTACAGAGAGAAGAAATGAAAATACAAAAAATATTGATATTGTATCAACATGCGAAATTCTTCGTATGATTAACAATGAGGACAAAAAAGTTCCTTTAGCAGTAGAAGCCGCGATTGATCAGATTGCGGAAGTAGTTGAAGTTGTGACGAAAGCCTTTAGAAATGGTGGAAGGTTGTTTTATGTTGGCGCTGGAACATCTGGTAGGCTTGGAGTCTTAGATGCAAGTGAAGTTCCTCCAACCTTTGGACTTGATCCATCTAAGGTAATTGGAATTATAGCAGGAGGAGACTATGCATTGCGCTACGCTATTGAAGGCGCTGAAGATTCTAAGGAGAGCGTAGTCAAGGACTTAAAAGGTTATAATTTAAATGATAAAGATGTCGTTATAGGAATCGCCGCTAGTGGAGTTACTCCTTTCGCAATTGGTGGGTTAGAATACGCTAATAGTATTGGAGCCGAAACAGCTTGTATTACCACAAGCCATAATTCAGAAATAGCGAAAATTGCAAAACATCCTATTGAAGCTATTACAGGTGCTGAACCTTTAACAGGTTCTACGAGGATGAAATCAGGAACTGCTCAAAAACTTATTTTAAATATGATTACTACAGCTTCAATGATAAAACTAGGAAAAGTATATGAAAACCTAATGGTTGATGTACAGATGAATAATAATAAGTTGATTTCTAGAGCTAGAGGAATTGTAATGGAAGTTACTGGGGTTAATGAAAAAGTAGCTAAAGAGTATCTAGATAAGTATAAATCGGTAAAGTATGCAATCTTTGCGATTCTTTCTAAGATTGAAGATAGAGATAAGATTGAAGAAATCTTAAATGAATACAATGGTAATATTAGAGAAAGTTTAAAAAAGATTTAAGAAGTAGGAGAAATGATATGGAAATTTTCAAATACAAAGATTATGATGCGATTTCAAAGGCAGCCGCTGCTTTTGTGATTAGAGAAATAGTAAAAAAACCTAATTTAATATTAGGCCTAGCTACAGGGGATTCTCCTATAGGCTTGTATCAACATCTAATCAAAGCCTATGAAGTGGGAATTATATCTTTTAAAAATATTAAAACCTTTAATTTAGATGAATATGTTGGTATAGATAAAAATCATCCTCAGAGTTATCATTCATTCATGCATAAATATTTATTTGATCATATTGATATTTTACCGGAAAATATCAATATACCTTCTAATGATTTACAAAACATGGAAAAACTAGCTGAAGAATATAATAAAAAAATGTTTGGGAATCAAAGGGATTTACAGATATTAGGTATTGGTAAGAATGGACACATTGGTTTTAATGAACCAGGTAGTATGTTAGGAAACCAAACTTTTATTGTTAAACTTGATGAAGAGACTAGAAAAGCTAATTCTAGATTCTTTAATTCTTTAGATGAAGTTCCTAAGTACGCTATTACTATGGGAATTAAAAACATTATGTATTCTAAAAAGATTCTTTTAATAGCTTCAGGTAAGTCAAAGGCAGAAGCAATTAAAAAAATGGTTTATGGACCAGTAACTGATGATGTACCAGCTTCAATCTTACAGTTACATCCCGATGTAACTTTAATGATTGATACAGAAGCAGCAAGTCTATTGAATATGGATTCTGATTATTTAACTTTTTAATCAATATAATATATTTTAAAAGAGATGAATGTTACATCTCTTTTTAAAAAGAAAAGAGGAAAATTATGGGCCTTTTTCAAGGGAATATATATTCAAAGTCTTTAGGTATGTATACTCAGCTTTATATTTATCTGCCTCAAGATGAACCAAACACTAGATTAAAAGGTAAACCTTCTACCTTAATACTTTTACATGGGTTAACTGGAAACAGTGCTTCTTGGAGTAGGAGAACTAATCTAGACGCTATTGTAAATAAATATAATATAGCTGTTTTTATGCCTGAAGTCTCTAGAAGCTTTTATCACGATTTAAATCCAGGACTTAAATATTTTAAATATGTTTCAGAGGAATTACCTGAAATAATAGCTAAAACATATAATGTTTTAACTAATAGAGACAATTTGTATATTGCAGGGCTTTCAATGGGAGCTTACGGAGCTATGAAATGCGCTTTAACCTACCCAGAAAAATTTTCTCATGTAGGTGGATTTTCGGGAATGTATCACATAAAAAATTATATAGATAGATTTAAAAACGATCTAAATAATGAAAATGTATTAAGAGCTAGAGAAGATTTTTATACAATATTTGGTAAAGGTTTAGAACAAGTAGAAACAGGAGATTTACATAAATTATTTTTAGATAAATTTAACAAAACTTTACTTCCAAAAATGTATTTATCTTGCGGAATAAGTGACCCCTTATTACCACTAAGTCAAGACTTCCATAAACTCTTAGATAAACATGGGTTTAATCATGTTTATCAAGAATTTGAGGGAAGCCATGAATGGAATTTCTGGAGTGAGTCTTTAAAAAGAATGTTAGAGGTATTCTTTGATGAATAAAATGGTTTTTGATGCTCATGGGGATATTCTAACTGATATGTACTTGCAATATAAAGAAACTAATAAATTTGATTCCTTTAGAAGAAGACATTTAGATAAGTACAAGAAAGCTAATATTAAAGGGTCTATCTTTGTGAATTATACAGATCCATTTAATGGAAATAAAGAAATGTTTAATGAAATCTTTGATGTGGCATTTAAAGAATTAGAAGAAAACAAAGATATTTTATCAATTTGTCTTAATATGAATGATTTTTATAAAGCTGTGTCTGAAGATAAAATAGGAGTATTCTTAGGTATTGAAGGATTGTCTTTTTTAGAAGATATAAACGAGTTAAAAAGTTTATATAATAAAGGAATTCGTCACGCTATTATTACTTGGAATGAAGTCAATAAATATGGAAGTGGAATCAGTGAGAATAAAACTGGGTTAACTGACTTAGGTGTTCAATTAGTTAAAGAAATGAATAAACTTGGAATGATTATTGATTTAGCGCATTCTAATGAAAAAACATTTTTTGATATTTTAAATAATACAAAAGGTCCTATAATAATCTCTCATGGAAATTGTAAGACGTTGTGTAATCACCCAAGAAATTATACTGATAAACAGTTAATAGCTATTAAAGAAAGAAAAGGAGTAATAGGTTTAACTAATATAGCTGGATTTATTTCAAAAAAGAAAAAAAATCAAACAGTAAAATATTTGGCTAAACATATTGATTACGCTGTTAAACTATTAGGAATCGATTATGTAGGATTAGGACTTGATATCTGTTTTTATCTTGATCCATTAAGGAAAGATACTAGAGTTAAAGGCTTTGAGGATATCGATAAATTAGATAATTTAAGAATTGAACTATTTAATTTAGGATACACAAAATCAGAAATAGAAAAAATAATGCACAAGAATTTTTTAAGAGCAATAGCTGATATATTAAAGTAACAATTCATACTAATAAAAAGGATTTATTGAATAGATAAATCCTTTTTATTATGTATTAAAACTACCTAAACTAAGAATCGTAGTAAATTTTAATTTATCACAAAATTTTCACAAAATAAAATATTGACAAATCAAATTATTAATTTTATAATAAAGTTAGCACTTAAACAAAGAGAGTGCCAACAATAATAATTATGGAGGAGATGTATTATGTTAAAACCTTTACATGATTCTGTTATTCTACAAAAAGAAGAGGTAGAACAAACTACAAAAAGTGGAATTATTCTTTCTACCACTAAAAAAGAAGAATCTGATTATGCTAAAGTCATAGCTGTTGGAGAAGGCAGGTATGAAAACAATCAATTAATTAAACCAGTTGTAAAACCTGGTGATAAAGTAGTGTATCGTAAATACAGTACTACAGATATTAAAATAGATGAAGTAGAGTACTTAATCATCCAAGAAAAAGATATCTTAGCTATAGTTGAATAGGAGGTAAATCATGAGTAAAGAAGTAAGATATTCAAAAGATGCAAGAGATAAAATGTTAAAAGGTGTAGATATTTTAGCTGATTCAGTTAAAGTTACATTAGGCCCTGTTGGTAGAAATGTTATCTTAAGTAAATCTTTTGGTTCACCACTTATTACAAACGATGGTGTAACCATCGCTAAAGAGATTGAACTTGAAGATGGATTTGAAAATATGGGTGCTAAATTAGTTTATGAAGCAGCTAATAAAACCAATGATGTAGCCGGTGATGGAACAACCACAGCTACAGTCCTAACACAAGCTATGATTCATAGAGGAATTCATCAAGTAGAAAAGGGAACTAACCCAGTTCTAATGAGAGAAGGTATGGAATTAGCTGGTAAAGCAGTAGCTGATAAACTATTAAAACGCTCTAAAATTATTGAAACTAATGAAGATATAGCTTCAGTTGCGACTATTTCTTCAGGTATTCCAGAAGTTGGTAAAATAATTTCAGAAGCAATGGAAAAAGTAGGCCATACCGGAGTTATTTCTGTAGATGAATCTAAGGGATTTGAAACTTATTTAGAAATTACAGAAGGTATGCAATATGATAAAGGATATATTTCTCCATACATGGTAAC
>CAZSZZ010000003.1:0-11780 GCA_964611005.1 uncultured Candidatus Izemoplasmatales bacterium
AAGTAACTGGAGGAAAACATGATTTTAAAAGTGAAAAACAAGTCAGAATTAAAGAGGTTTATATATTATGTTAAGGATTTATATAGAGGCGATTCTCATTATATTTATCCTCTTTTTTATATTCTAAAAAAGGAATTAATTAGAGAAGTTTTAAAGAAAAAAGAATACACAGCTATTTTGTCTTTGGATAAAAATTCTAATATTCAAGGAAGATTGTTATACAAGATGGAATATAACATAAAAGAAAAACGAGATGTTTGTTACTTTTCATATTTTGATGCTATAGATTCAAAAAAGATTACAAAAGAATTATTTGAATATATGGAAAAAGATATGATAAAAAACCATGTGTTTTATTCTGAAGGTAGTTTTACACCATATGATCCAGATAATAGAAGAGGGATATTAATCAATGGCTTTGATAGCGATCCTATAATATTTACATCATATAATAAGGATTATTACCAAAACCTTTTGGAAGATTATGGATATTATAAATGTAGAGATACTTTTAGTATTAAACCTGAAATGAATGAACAAACAATGAAGAGACTAAATACATTAGGTAGATACTTTGATAAAAAGTATAAAATAGATGTTGATTATATTGATTTTAAAAATATTGAATCTGAAATAAGAGATATTCATAAGATTTTACAAGAGGCTGATAATGAACATATTTACCAAGATACCCCTTCGATAGATTTAATTGGAAAAGTAGCCAAAAACTTAAAAATGTTTTTAGATAAAAGATTAATTCGTATTGCTAGAGAAAGAGAGACTTCAAAACCAATAGGCTTTTGTTTTTGCATGTTAGACTATAATCAAGTTTTTAAATTAACCAAGGGAAGGCTTAATATTTTCAAGCTATTATTTGCGAAGAAATATATAACTAAATCAAGAGGGATGATGCAATATGTTATACCAAAATATCAAGGAACAGGGCTGATTGGATATATATATAAACATATTTTTGATGAATTTAGAAATATGGGGATTACGGAGTTTGAAGCTGGAACAATGATGGAAGGTAATGATAAACCTTTGAAATCGTTTGATAAATTTGGCGGTAAAATATATAAAACTTACCGTATTTTTGGAAGAGAACTAAATTATGATTAAAAATCTATTACATATTATTTTAATTTTTGTTATACCATATCTCATAATACGCTTTAAGAATTTTAAGTTAACTAAGATATTTGGAACAATAGGAATGGCATACTTCTTTGGTTTGTTAATTGCTGGAATAATCTTTGGAGTAAATAAACTAGGAATTAATTTTCATATTAGTGAAGATATAGGTGAAATAGGCTCATACGCAGCTATCGCTGTAGGTATTCCTTTGCTTTTATTTAGTTCAAATTTAAAGGAAGCTAAAAAACTATCAAAACCTGTAACTAAGTCATTTGTTTCTTTAATTATAAGTGTTATTTTTGTAACTACTTTAACTTTCTTTTTTTATGGAAAAAATATATTAAACGGAGATATATTATCTGCTGCTGCAGTGGGACTTTATACTGGAGGAACACCAAACCTTAATGCGGTTACTAATATTTTTGGTTTATCTACAGAAATAATTGCTTTAGCTAATCTTTCAGATATTATTATAGGAGCTTTTTTCTATGTTTTCTTATTATTACTAGCTAAGCCTATTATTGATAAAATATTACCTTTTAGTAAACAAAAAAAATATTTAAAAGAAAAATCTAATATGAAAGATACAGAAAATTTCAATATTAATGATTTTAAAACATCAAAAAAGTTACTTGCAACTTTTCTTATTGCTTTTTTAATGACAGTAACAAGCGCTTTGTTTGGTGTTTTATTATGGGCTTTAATGGGAGCGCAAGACGGAAGAATGTTAGATTTTTTAGTTCCGGTGATGTTAATTGGAGTAACTGTTTTTGGAATTATAGGTTCTTTTTCTAAAAAGATAAGAGAAACTCAAGGAACTAATATTTTAGGACATTACTTAATTTTAGTTTTTTCATTTGCACTTGCTTCATCGGTAGATTTTTCAAAATTAATAGGAAGTAATTTTGGAGAATTAATTATATTATATAGTATTATTACTGTAGGATCATTCGTTGTAAATGTTATATTTGCTAGATTTTTAAAAATTGATAGCGATTGTGTTATAGTTACTTCAACAGCTGGTATCTATGGTCCTGCTTTTATTCCCGCTATAACAAAACAAATCAAAAATGATAATTTAACTGTTCCTGGTTTAATTTGCGGATCAATTGGATATGCAATTGGTACGTTTCTTGGAGTGGGATTAGGATTATTATTTGCTTTAGCCATGTAAAATATTTGTTGAAGATAAAATTATAAATAAAAGTATCGCTTGTAAAACATTTTTTTGTAGTTTAGAATATATGTAGATTAAACTATTTATAGGAGGAAAAAATGCCATATCAAAGTAAATATCTAGAATTGCTTAGCAAAGAATTTCCATCAGTACAAACAGTCAGTTCAGAATTAATCAATCTTAGCGCAATTTTAAACTTGCCTAAAGGAACTGAAATTTTTATTACAGATATACACGGAGAATACGATGCTTTTAATCATTATCTAAAGAATGCATCGGGAATTATCAAAGAAAAAATAGATTTGATATTCAATAATTTAAGCGAGAAAGAAAAAAACAGATTAGCATTTTTTATTTATTATCCAACAGATATGTTGAATAAATATCGTAAAAAATATAATGAAGAAGAAATTAGTAATATTTTACGAGATGTTTTGTATCATATGATTGACTTAGCTAAACATATTGTTACTAAGTATACCAAGAGTAAAGTAAGAAAGACTTTGCCTGATGAGTTTTCTTATATTATTCAAGAGTTAATCTATGAATCTAACTCTCATGAAGATAAAGAAAAATATTACAAAGCTATTATTGATGCAATATTTGAAACTAAAAGAGAAAGCAAATTCATATTACAATTAAGTAGAGTTATTCGTAAACTAGCAGTAGATAGATTGCATATTGTCGGTGATATTTTTGACCGCGGGCCAAGTCCTCACTTAATTATGGAAAAGATTCGTAGTTTAAATAATGTTGATATTCAATGGGGTAATCATGACATATCATTTTTAGGAGCGGCTTGCGGAAGTCAAGTAATGATTGCGAATGTTATAAGAATCGCAGCCCGTTATAATAATCTAGATTGTTTTGAAGATGGTTATGGTATAAATCTTATACCTTTAGCTCGTTTAGCTGATAAGTATTATAGAGATGATCCATGTGAACAATTCCGCCCTAAAGGCACAAGTATAAGGTACCAAAAAGATGAGGATTTAGGATTCGTCGCAAGAATACATAAAGCAATTAGTATTATCCAATTTAAATTGGAATATAAAGTTATAAAAAGAAATCCTAATTTTAAATTAGATAATAGAATTTTACTAGATAAAATTGATTTTGAAAACAATAAAATCAAAATAAAAGATAAGAATTATGTTTTATTAGATACATATTTCCCTACAATAGATCCTAATAATCCTTTTCGATTAAATGAAGATGAAAAAACTGTAATAGAACATTTAACTCTTTTATTTCTTCATAATGAAATGTTACAAAAACACGCTAGATATCTAATTCAAAATGGTAGTATGTATTTGAAGTATAATGGAAATCTTTTATTTCATGCGTCAGTTCCACTTACAAAGTCACGCCAATTTATGAAACATAGAATTGATGGGTTATACTATTTTGGTCGCAATCTTTTTGATATATTTGAACGCAAGGTTAGACATGCATATCATAATCGTTATGAAAAGAATAATCCTGACAATGATTATTTTCTTATGCTTTGGCAAGGAGAGGCTTCTCCATTATTTGGAAAAGACGCAATGAAGACATTTGAAAGATATTTTATAAAAGATAAAGAAAGTCATAAAGAAAATGTTAACCCTTATTATCTTTATCGAGAAGAAGAAAAAATATTAAAAATGATTTATGATGATTTTGAACTTGATTTTAATAAATCAAAAATAATCAATGGACATGTTCCACTCGATATTACTAAGGGTGATCAAGTTGTTTTGGCCAATAATAGAATCTATAGTATTGATGGAGGTATGTCTAAAACATATTCACATAAAATAAATATAGGTGGATATTCGCTTATTTCAGATTCACACGCTTATTTTTTGGTGTCACATGAAAGATTTGAAACCTATTATAAATTAATAGATGAGGAAAGAGATATCGTTTCAGTAACTCGTTCTGAAGAGTTAAATGATAGAAGGACTTATGTTTATGATACTAATAAGGGGAAAGAAATAATTCAAAGAATTAATGATCTAAGAGAACTATTAGAAGCGTACAGAAATGGTTCAATTAAAGAAAAATATGCAGAAGATTAAATGTCATTTTAGATAGATTAGATGATTCAGAAAGCGAGAAACATTATGAATCAAAATATTAAAATCCATGTCATATTTACGTCTGATGTACACGGACATCTATTACCAATTGAATATAGTGATAATTCTAGAACTGATTATGGATTATCTAAAATTATTTCCGCAATTAAATCTTATGATAAATCAAACACAATTATTTTGGATTTAGGAGATATTTTACAGGGTAGTCCTTTGATGTATTTTCATCAATTAAATAGAGAAAAATATCCAAATCCAGCTGCGCAATTATTTAATATCATTAATTATGATTATTTTATTCCTGGTAATCATGATTTCAACTACGGGAAGGATTATTTAGATGATTTTATAAACCAAATATCCTCTAAAACATTATGTCAAAATATATATAAGGGTAAAGATTTAGCCTTTAAAAATGGATATGATATTTTAATGACTTCTCAGGGGGTTAAGGTATTAATTATCGGTATAACAACTAAATATATTCCTAATTGGGAAAATCCTAGCAATATAGAAGGTTTAATATTTAAAGATACAGTTTCAGAAACCAAAAAAGTAGTTGAAAAACATAAAGATGAAGCTGATTTGATTATCTGTGCTTATCACGGAGGATTTGAAAGAGATATTTTAACAGATGAATCCTTTGTAAAAGATACGGGAGAAAATCAAGGGTATCGTATATTTAAAGAAATCCCAGAAATTGATGTTTTATTAACGGGGCATCAACACCGTGAAATAATTCAAAAAAAAGGTAATAGAATAGCTATTCAACCCGGAGCTAACGGAATGTTCCTAGGATCTTGTGATATAACTTTTGATAAATTCAAAAATATTGTAAATGTTGAAGGTAAATTGCTTGAAGCTAAACTATATGAAGACGATCCAAAACCTAAGAGAATACTAAAAGATATTGAATCAGATAATCAGATATTTTTAGATGAAGTTATTGGAGAAGTAGTTGAAGGAGACCTGGAAGTTAAAGATACCTTTAAAGCTAGATTAGAAAAACATGCGATAGTTGACTTTATCAATAATATACAATTAGACGCAACTGGGGCTATGTTATCTGCGACATCTCTTGCTAACCAAGTATCTGGATTGAAAAAACAGATTACTATTCGTAATGTGCTATCTACTTATGTATATGCTAATACTTTAGTTGTAGTAGAAATCTCAGGTTTAAAACTTAAAAAATACCTTGAAAGATGTGCTGAATATTTTATTGTTAAAGATGGTTCTATAACATATAATCCGCGTTTTTCATATCCTAAGGTTGAACATTATAATTATGATATGTTTGCGGGTATTGATTATGTTTTTGACCTTTTAAAACCTTTTGGCAATAGAGTTAAAAGCATAAAATATAAAGGTAAAGAAATAAAAGACACAGACTGTTTCACATTAGCGCTTAATAATTACCGCGCTAATGGTGGCGGAGATTTTGAGATGTTAAAGAATTTACCAATAGTTCGAGAAATACCTTTTGATGTCGCAGAATTAATGATAGAATATATAAGAAAACAACATTATTTGCATATTAAAACTAGAAATAATATTAAATTGCTAAAATAATTGAAAATTGTTAATCTTTTGGACTATAAAATATAGAATATATATATTTTTTATGTTATAATAAAGGTTAACAATTTTATTTTTTTATAATAATGAAAGCGTTTTAGGAGGCAGATATGATTGATGGAATTGTATTAGCTGGTGGATACTCCTCTAGAGCTAAAATAAATAAAATGATGTTGCTATATAAAAATAAACCATTGATTTCACAAGCTATAGAAACTTTACATAAATTTGCGGAAACAATAATTGTTGTTACAGGATATTATCACGAAGAAATGAATGAGTTTTTAAAAATATATAATTTTGTTAAGATAATTTATAATGAAAATTATTCTAAAGGAATGTTTTCATCAATCCAAAAAGGTGTAAAAGAAACAAAAAATGATTTTTTTATTGTGCCGGGAGATTACCCTGAAATTAAACCGTTGACTTATCACAAAATATTAGGTGGATCTGGTAAAATACGAGTTCCCAGTTTCAATTATCATTTAGGGCATCCTATTTTCTTTAAAAAAGAGTTTAAAGAAAAACTTTTAGAAACGAAATATAAAAACTTGAAAGAGTTTAGAAATCAATACAATTTTTCAATAATTGAAGTTTTAGATAACGGAGTATTAATGGATGTTGATTATAGAGAAGATTTAGAAAAATTAATAGAGGGGAGTGATGGTTTTGATTCTTAATGAATATGTAAATCCAAGAAGTATTGATGAAGCTTATTCTTTGTTTTTAGAGAACAGAAAAAATTATATTAAAGGTGGAGGAGCTTGGTTAAAATTAACCTTAAAATCCGCAGAAAAACTTATTTCACTAGATAAATTAAATCTAGATAAAATTATTGTTAGTAATGATTTAATTGAAATAGGGTCGATGACCACGCTAAGAGAAATTGAAACCAATGAGAACATAGTCAATTTATATAATGGAATATTATCTAAAGCTTGCCATAACATCATGGGTATCAATGTACGCAATATTGCAACCATTGGTGGAACGGTGATGTCACGTTTAGCTTTTTCAGATATTTATCCCGCATTATTGGTTATGGATACGACATTGGTTTTTTATAAATTAGGAGAAGTTTCATTATCAGATTTTTTAAGAAAACCAATGAAAGAGAGAGATATTTTATTATCGATAAAGATAAAGAAAAAAGAAGGCTCGGGATTCTATAAAAAAGTAGCTACTACAGCTTTGGATTTTTCTATTATTAATTTTGCAATAGTAAAAACAAATAATAAATACATGATTTCTATTGGTTCTACTCCATATATAGCTTCCTTAGCGTATGATACAATGGAATTTTTAAATAAACAATTAGAGATTACATCTAAAGAGATTGAAAAAGCTATTAGTATTTTATTAGAAGAGATTAAAGTTTCAGATAATACAAGGAGTTCGAAGGACTATCGTGTTGAATTAATTAAAACATATTTTAAACGAGGAATAAAGAAGGTGAATGCTAATGCAAGTTAATTTAACGGTAAATAATGAGTTAAAAAGTTTTGTTTGCGAACCTGGAGAATACCTTTTGGATACTTTGCGTAAATATAATTATTTAAGCGTTAGAAGAGGCTGCGATAATACAAGCTGTGGGGTTTGTACTGTTCTTTTAGACGGAAAACCTGTACCTTCTTGTTCAGTTTTAACCGCTTCTGTCGCAAATAGAAGTATTACAACTGTAGAAGGTATTCAAGGTGAAGCTGAAAAACTCGGCCTTTATTTTGGTGAAGAAGGAGCGGATCAATGTGGTTTTTGTAATCCTTCTTTAGCTTTAACGGTATACGCTATGAAAAAAGAATTGTATGAACCAACCCAAGAAGAAATAAAAGAATACCTCGTTGGAAATCTATGTAGATGTACAGGATATATCGCACAAGAAAGAGCCATCAAGAAATATATGGGTGATAAATCATGAAGGTTGTAAATCATAAAATACCATCTGTAGATGGGCTTGGGATCATGAAGGGAAGGCCTGCATTTACTGATGATTTCGCTGATAAAAATTCATTGATTATTAAAATTAAAAGGTCTCCTTATGCATATGCTAAAATTAAAAAAATTGATGATTCTTTGGCTAGACAATTACCTGGAGTTGTAATGGTTTTGACTCATAAAGATTTTCCGAGAATCCCTTTTACAAGAGCTGGACAAGGTTATCCAGAACCATCACCTCATGATAAATTTGTTTTAGATGAATTTGTTAGATATGTAGGGGATGAAGTTTTAGCTGTAGTTGCTGTTGATGAAATAATTTGTGATAAAGCTTTATCATTAATCAAGGTTGAATATGAAGTTTTAGAACCAGTTTTAGATTTTGAAACTGCTAAAGATAATTCAAGTATAATTCACCCTGAACCTGAAATACATGAAATGTTTCCAATTGGATTTGAACCTAAAAGAAATATCGCTTCAAGTTATACTATGCATATCGGTGATTTAGATAAAGCTTTAAAAGAAAGCGATGTTGTAATAGAAGAAACATTTTATACTCAGGCGCAAGCTCATGTGATGATGGAACCTCATACAGTAAACGCAAGAATGGATTATCAAGAACGCCTTGTTATATATTCAGCTACGCAAACACCTTATCATGTAAGAAGAATAATATCACAAGCACTTAATATTCCTCTATCTAAAATAAGAGTTATTAAACCACGTGTTGGTGGAGGGTTTGGAGGTAAACAAGCGATTCATGGGGAAATGTTTGTATCTTATGTAACTTTGAAAACTGGAAAGCCATCAAAAATTATCTATAGCAGAAAAGAAGTATTTGAATCTAGTTATACGAGACATCCTATGAGATTAAAGGTTCGTTTAGGCGCTGATAAAGATGGAACTTTAAAAGCAATTGATTTTAATGTTTTATCTGATACAGGAGCTTATGGAGAACATGCTTTGACTGTATTCATGGTAGTAGGTTCAAAGGTCTTACCTTTATATAACAAAGTTGATGCGGTTCATTTCTATGGAGATGTCGTTTATACTAACCACACTCCTGCAGGAGCCTATAGAGGATACGGTGCTATTCAAGGTAATTTCGCTTTGGAATCAGCAATTGATATTCTATGTGAGAAAATCGGTATAGATCCAATCTCATTCCGTCAAAAAAATATGATGAAAGAGCATGAAACATCACCAATCTTCGCTATTATGGGTGAAGGCACTGAAGGAACACCTATGGATATGGATACCTGTAAACTAGATGAATGTGTACTTCGTGGAGCTGAATTAATTGACTGGTATAATAAATATCCTAATATAGATATGGGAAACAAAATTAAATCAGTTGGTATGGCTATAGCTATGCAAGGAAGTGGTATACCGTATATAGATATGGGAAGTGCTACTATCAAATTAAACGATGATGGTTTTTATAATCTTTTAGTTGGAGCTACTGACATAGGGCAGGGTAGCGACACTGTTTTAGCTCAAATCGCCGCGGAAGTATTAATGACTTCTGTAGATAAGGTTATTGTATATTCATCAGATACAGACTTAACGCCTTTTGATGTTGGAGCTTATGCATCTAGTACAACCTATGTATCTGGTAATGCTGTTTTTAAAGCCGCAAATGAGATGAAATCAAAACTTTTAATAGAAGCAGCTAGAATATTAAAGTGTGATATTAAAGATATAGAATTTGATGGAAAGGAATTTAAATCAACTAATGGTGAGTCCATTACATTGATTGATTTATCTAATCAAATAACCTATTCAGAAGACCAAAAACAACTATCAGCAACATCAAGCTATGTAGGACATAAATCACCACCGCCATTTATGGCAGGTTTTATTGAAATTGATATAGACAAAGAAACTGGTGAAATTGACATTATAGATTATGTATCTGTAGTTGACTGTGGAACTACTATTAATCCTAAACTAGCAGAAGGACAAGTTAACGGAGCTATTGTTCAAGGATTAGGAATGGCAATGTTTGAAAATGTAAAATATTCCAAAACAGGGAAACTAATATCAAATAGTTTATTAAATTATAAAATACCAACGAGATTAGACATTAAGAAATTAACTACTGAATTTGTAGATAGTTATGAAGAAAGTGGTCCATTTGGAGCTAAGTCAGTTGGAGAAATTGGAATAGATACACCGCCAGCTGCTTTAGCTAATGCTGTGTATAATGCACTTGGCATAAGAATAAATACCTTGCCTATTACACCTGAAAAAATCATATTAGCATTAAAAGAAAAGGAGAGTAAATAATATGAAAAATAAATTACAATATATTTCAACGATTATATTTTTTGGATCTATTTGGGGAATTACTGAAGCTACATTAGGATATGTTTTGCATCTTATTCCTGGATTATCTATATATTTATCTGGATCTATTTTGTTTGCTTTTGCGAGTTATATTTTATATAAAGCATATTCAAAGACCAACAGTAAAACTTCTTTGGTTTATATAGGGATTGTGGCGACTTTAATAAAAGCGACTAATTTCTTTTTACCACTTACAAGTGTTTTTAAAGTAATTAATCCTATGGCATCAATTTTACTTGAATCTCTGTTGCTTGTGGCTGTAATCACATATATATCTAAAGATAATTTACTTAACCGAGTTAGTGGCTTATTAGTTATAAGTTTCTCTTGGAGACTTGGATATTATTTATATAGAGGTTCATCTTATTTATCTACTACAAGTGATTATATTCAATTCTTTGTAATATACGCGATTAGTAGTGTTTTATTTGGCTTAGGGTTAATCTATCTAGATAAACTAATAACCAATAAATTAACTTCTAACAAAAAATTAAATTTATTTAATCCAGTAGTTTCATTAGCTTCTCTTATTTTAGCTATAGTATTAACTTTAGTTTTATAGGGAGTATTTATGACAATTTATGATTTGATTTCAAAATACCGCAGAGAAAATAAAAACCTTGTTTTAGTCACAGCCGTCTCTAAAGAAGGCAGTGGACCCGTTGAAGTCGGTAAGAAGATGATTGTTTTAGAAGATGGTTCAAGCATTGGAACTGTTGGTGGCGGTGCGCTTGAATATTATGCAATCAATAAAGCTAAAAAACTATTATTCGAAAGAAAAAATTTTTTAGAAACTTATTTATTAGATGAAGGTAAGATTTATAAAGAAGGAACAATTTTACCAATGGCTTGTGGAGGTAAAGTAACTTTGTATTATGAATATAACGGACCCCTAGAAACAATCTATGTTTTTGGAGCTGGACATGTCAGCCAAGCATTAATCAATGTATTAAAAACCATGCCTTTTCATATTACAGTGATTGATAATAGAGAAGAAGTAATCAAGCGCTTTAAAGGCGCTGATATTTTAGTACACCAATCATTTGTTAGTTATATTGAAGAAACTGGGATTAAAGATAATAGTTTTGTAATCGTATCAACTCCTAGTCATGAATATGATTACCATGTTATTAATAAGATAATAGAAAAAAATATTAAACCTAAATATCTAGGTATGTTATGCTCTCCAGAGAAACTTGAAACATATTTAGACGCAACTTATAAAGAATATGGAAAAGATTTAGATTTGAGTTACTTTTACGCTCCGATAGGACTAGATTTAGGTGGAAACAGTCCTGAAGAAATAGCTATCTCTATCGCATCCGAAATCTTAGTGATTTCTCATGGAAAGAAAAATCATTCGCATATGAGGAGTGTATATAGTGGTAAATATCATTACTGGTAAGATGAACTCTGGTAAGACTACAAAACTGCTAGATTTATATAACGATTTAAAAAAAGGAAATGGAATTATATCTAGAAAAGAAATGATAGGGCCTTCAGTATTTGGGTTTTTTGCCTATGTA
>CAZSZZ010000003.1:11790-23964 GCA_964611005.1 uncultured Candidatus Izemoplasmatales bacterium
CCCTTATATGATTCATCAAAAACAATTGAAAGAAGAAAATGATAGTTTTATTTACCAAATAGGGCCATACTTTATATATAAAGAAGCTCAATTATTTATTGAACAATTTTTTATAAAACTTATTAACAATAAAATTTCTCCTCTTTATTTTGATGAAGTAGGAAAATTAGAATTATCTAATAGGGGTTTTTATTCCTCAATAAAATATGCTTTACAAGAAAACATCGATATTTATATGACTGTAAGAGAAGATCTAGTAGATTCGATTCTTAAACATTTTAACATTTTGGATTATCAAATAGTAAGTAGGTGATTTCATGTTTGATCTAAGAATTTTAGATGGGTTAGTTTATCTAAATGAAGGCTTTAAAAAAACCAATATTTACATCAATAAAGAACATATTGCGTTAGTAAGTGAAGAGGTATTTGATGCTTTAGATACCCTGAATGTTTCTGGGTCTTTAGTAATACCAGCTCTTATTGATCCTCATGTTCATTTTAACTTAGACCTAGGCTTTATTCATTCGCGAGATGATTTTTTATCAGGCTCTATTCAAGCTGCTTTTGGTGGGATTACAACTATTATAGATTTTTTAGATCCGGTTGATAATCCTTTGGATTTAGAAAAAGCTTACTATAAACGCTTAGAAGAAGCCAAAAATTCTTGTGTAGATTACCGCTTTCACGCAACTATTAAAAATCCAAAATGTAATTTAGAAGAATTTGTAAAAAAAATGAAAGAATTAAATATCCATTCTTTAAAGCTATTTACTACTTACTCGGATTCAGGAAGAAGAACCTATGATGACGAAATTATTGAATTACTTAAATTATCAGAAAAGTATCATTTTCTTTTGTTAGCTCATATAGAAAATGATGATTTAATTACTTTAAATAATGATTTTTCATATCGCGATTTAAACCGTTCAAGGCCTACTATTTCTGAAACAAAAGAAGCTTTAAAACTTGCAGGATTTGTAAGAAATTACGGCGGGTATTTATATATGGTACATTTGAGCTCCGGATATACTATTAATAAATTAGAAGAGGAATATTCAGATGTTCTCAACCAAAGATTTTTTGTGGAAAGTTGTCCGCATTATTTTACTCTAACAAGTGACTTATTGTTTAGAGAAGATGGTTATCTCTATACTTTAGCACCGCCTTTAAGAAGCAAGGATGAAATGGTTAAATTGAGAGAGAGTTTTAAAGATATATATACAATTGGAACTGACCATTGTGCTTTCTTTATAGAAGATAAGAACCATTATCGCTTAAGTGACATTCCTTTAGGCATAGGAGGAATAGAATATTCATTTGATTTGTTATATAACTTATTTGGAAATGAAGTTATTCCAAAAATGACTAAACATATATTTAAACTTCACGGTATATTTGATAGAGGTTCAATAGAAACGGGAAAATTGGCTAATCTTTTCGTTTATGATTTAATGGAAAATACCATTGATGATTTCCATGGGTTTGTTGATTATTCTGTATATAAGGGAATGAAACGCAAAGGCAGAGTAATTCACACTATTAATAGAGGTAAATTTTTAGTTCGCAATATGAATTTGCTTTATCAAGAAGGTAAAAAGATTTGAGGTGAAAATTTGAAAGCATTAATCAACGCTAGAATATATGATTATCACAATTATTTAGAAAATAAATGCATTGTCTTTGATAATGAAATTAAAGCTGTTTTAGATATGTCAGAAGTCGATTTAACTGAATTTGATGAAGTTATTGATGCGAACAATCAATTAATAATGCCAGGATTTGTTTCTGGACATACTCATTTATATTCAGCTTTTGCTAGAGGCATGAATTTGAAATATAACCCTCATAACTTTCAAGAAATTCTAGAACAGATGTGGTGGAAATTAGATCATTTTTTAGATTTAGAAATGATTTATTATTCGGCCTATTCATATGCGGTTGAACAACTTATGGCTGGAACCACGACTTTAATAGACCACCATGCCAGTTTTTTAATAGAAAACTCTCTTAATACTATTAAAAAAGCACTTTGTGATGATCTAAAAATTCGTGCAATTCTCGCATTTGAAGTAAGTGATCGCTTTGACGTAGATAAAGCGATAAAAGAAAATTCTGATTTCATCAAGAATAATAAAACTAATGCTTGTTGCGGATTATTTGGATTACACGCAAGCTATACCTTAAGTGATGAAACCTTGTTAAAAGTAAAGAATAATCTTCACGAGTCTGGAATTCATATTCATGTGGCTGAAAGTAAAATGGATGAATTGCTTACCAAAGAAAAATATAATAAAAATGTTGTTAAACGCTTGGAAAGTTTTAATCTTCTAAATGATAAAAGTTTATTAGTTCACTGCACAAATGTTTCAGCCGAAGAACTTGATATAATTAAAAAATATAATTCTAAAATTGTTTTAAACTTCACTTCTAATATGAACAATGCGGTTGGATTACCAGACTTCCAGGCAATGAATAAGAAAAAAATCGATTGTTTAATTGGAAATGATGGATTAATTAGTTCCATGCCTATAGAATATATCAATACATATTATGCATCACATTTAAAAACGAATAATCCAGTTGGATTAAACCTTTCTGAAATTAAGCAATCAATAATTAATACATATGAATACACTTCTAAATTATTGAATATAAAAATGGGAAGAATTGAAGTTGGATATGTAAGTGATTTTATTACTGTTCCATATTCTGAATTTACTCCAATAAATAAAGAAAATATATTTGGACATGTTTTCTTTGGATTATTCCCTAATTTAAAACCTAAATCAGTATTCTCGCAAGGAAGAGAATTAATAAAAAATTATAATATTTCGGATGAAATGAATGTTAAATTAAAAAAAGCAAAAGAAGTTTCTTTGAAACTTTGGAAAATCATAGAGAAAGAAGGTAATCATCTTGAATTTAAGTACTAAATTTGACGGAATGGAATTTGAAAACCCACTAATGCCTGCCGCAGGCCCATTAAATGGAGATTTAGATAAGTTGAGATTTATGGTGGAACAAGGTTGTGGAGGAATAGTTACTAAAACGATTTCAGTTAAAGAACCAAAAATACCTAAACCGTGTATTTATGGGGATAATCAATTTATTATGAATTCTGAACTTTGGAGTGAGCATTCATATAAAACTTGGATAGATGATTTTTTACCAGAATTTTCTAAAGAAAAAGATCGTCCATTAATTATAAGTCTTGGTTATTCAAAAGAAGATATGGAGTTTTTAGTTCCAAAACTAGATTCTTTTGCGGATGCCTTTGAAATCTCAACTCATTATGTTGGTACTGATTTAAATAAAATAAAAGAAACTGTTGTGGCTATTAGAAAAAATACAAAAAAACCTATTTATATGAAGATAAGTCCTCATATTCCTAATCCTGAAGGCTTCGCAAAGGCAATTAAAGAAGCAGGAGCTAATGGAGTTGTCGCTATAAATTCTTTAGGCCCAACAATGAAAATAGATATAGATAAACGCTCTTCAGTTTATAATAATGATAAAGGATTTGTTTGGACAAGTGGACCAGCAATAAAGCCAATTGCTCTAGCCACTGTCTATAAAATTAAACAAGCTGAACCAGAATTAACTGTAATTGGAGTTGGAGGTATTGCTAAAGCAGATGATGTTATTGAATTTCTGTTAGCTGGAGCTAGTGCTGTTCAAATGTTATCAGCTGCTTTACTTAGAGGAAAAACACTTTATTCTAAAATAATAGCTGACTTGCCTAAAGCATTAGAAAAACATGGTTTTAAGAGTGTTGAAGAAGTAATTCAAACACAGTTAACAAAAGATGTTCAGTATAAACAAAGTTTACCAATATTGGATGAGTCTCTGTGTACCAAATGTCGTTTATGTGAATATATTTGTCCTTATTTCGCAATAAAATTTAAAGGAAAAATTATCTTTGATCCAGACAAATGCACTGAATGTGGTCTTTGCATTGCAAAATGTCCAACAAAGGCAATTAGCTTTAAGTAAGGGAGTTTTTAAAAATGAATGATATATCAAAATCAATTCCTAAAACAGATGCTTCAGAAAAAATGTCGGGTAAGGCAAAGTATGTAGCTGATATAAAAATAGATAATATGTTATATGCAATTACAGTAAGAAGCACTATTGTAAGTGGCTTTATAAAAGATATACATATGCCAGATTTTCCAAAGGGATATTATAATGTTTCAGCTAAAGATATTCCTGGAAAAAATATAGTTAAAATAATATATGATGATATGCCTGTATTTACGGAGAAAAAGATTAGTTATTTACATGAACCAATCATGTTAATTGTTGGTCCTGATAAAGCAAAAGTTAAAGAATTAGTTTCTAAAGTAGTAATTGAATACGAAGAAACAAAACCAGTATTTGATTGGGTGAATTCAGCTATACATTATCACTTTGATAAAGGTGATGGTGATTTAGTATTTAATAAAGCTAAACGAGTTATCACCTATGATTATGAAACCTCTTATCAGGAACAAGCCTATTTAGAACCGCAAGGTTTTATCAGTTATTTAGAAGGTGATAAAGTAACCTTAATCGGTTCAATGCAGTGTCCTTACTACGTAAAAAACGCTGTTATTCAAGCATTAGGTGTAAGCGATGATTTAGTAAGAGTAATACAACCAACTGTTGGAGGAGCTTTTGGTGGTAAGGAGGAATTTCCTTCTTTAATAGCCTGCCAATTAGCTGTAGCTATAAAAAAGATTAAACAACCAATTCAATTATTTTATGACCGAGAAGAAGACATGTTAGTAACTACCAAACGTCATCCATCTAAGATTCATTTTGAAGCTGCTATTGATAAGAATAATAATATTTTAGGTTTTAAAACAAATGTTGGAATTGATGCAGGAAGTAATATTGGCCTAAGTGGTGTCGTATTATCAAGAGCTTTGATTGCTTGTACTGGAGCTTATACTATTGATAATCTTTCGGTAGACGGAGATGTATTTATCACAAATACAGTTCCAAACGGTGCCTTCCGTGGATTTGGAGCTCCACAGATGTTTTTCGCGGTTGAAATGTTTATGGAACATATTGCCTTAGATTTAAAAGTTGACCCATTTGAATTTAAGAAAAAACATCTTGCAAAACAAGAAGATAAAACTTCCACAAACGGAATATTTCGTGATCCAATCATAATGAATGAAATGATTGAAAAAGCATTAGATGTTTCTGATTACTTAAATAAAAGAAAACTCTATAATAAACCAAATTCTAATAGAGGAATTGGCATGAGTTTATTTTTCCATGGATGTGGATTTACAGGCTCAGGAGAAGCTAAGGTTATTAAAGCTAAAGTGGCTTTAAAAAAAGCTAAAGATGGTTTGATTTATATCTTAGTTGCTGCTGTAGATATGGGGCAAGGTATAAGGACAACCCTAAGAAAAGTAGTTGCTGGAGTTATGGATATTTCTATAGACAGGGTTGTCTTTGATTTTCCTGATACAGATAAAGTTCCTAATTCAGGCCCTACAGTAGCTTCAAGAACAATGATGATTGTTGGGGGTTTAATTGCTAGAGCCGCCAAAGAATTAAAAAAACATTTAAATGAACCTGAATATACAGTAGAAAAACAATATGTTCAACCTGATTATATTAAATATGATGATGAAACTTTTCAAGGAGATGCATACCCTGCATATTCATGGGGAGTTAATATATTAGAAGTTGAAGTTGATCCGATTACATATATGGTTAAAATACTGCATTCTTGGTCGGTTTATGATGTAGGAAAAGCTATAGATGAACGTATAGTTATTGGTCAAGCAGATGGAGGACTAGTTCAAGGTATTGCTTACGGTTATATGGAAGTAATGGAACATGATAAGGGAGTATTAAAACAAAAGAATTTTACAGACTATATTATTCCTACAGCCTCAGATGTGGGTGAAATGGAAACTATACTTTATGAAAACCCATATGCATTTGGTCCTTATGGAGCTAAAGGAGTTGGTGAACTAACTTTAATTGGAGGTGCTCCAGCAGTTTGTTTAGCTATCGAACAAGCAATAAAACGTAGAATTACAAAAATACCGGCAACACCGGAATACTTAATGGAGTTGGTGAAAAATGGCAAAAATAGAATTTAAGTTAAATGGGAAATTGGTTTCAATAGAAACTGATTTAAATAGAAGACTTTTAGATGTATTAAGAGAAGATTTTTCACTTACCGGTGTTAAAGAAGGTTGTGGTGAAGGAGAATGCGGTGCTTGTGCAGTGCTTATGAATAATGAGATAGTTAATTCTTGTACAGTTCCAATTGCAAATGTAATGGATAAAGAAATAACCACGATTGAAGGTTTTTCTGAAACTAATAGATATAAGAATTTAAGCGAAGCCTTTGAAGAAGAAGGCGCTGTTCAATGCGGATTCTGTACTCCAGGCATGATGATTGCGGCTGAGAGCTTATTAAATAAGAATCCCAACCCCAATGATGATGAGATTAAAGAAGGCTTAAGCGGTAATCTCTGTCGTTGTACGGGATACAATATGATTATCAAAGCCATCAAACATACAATAAAGGATGGTGAAGATAAATGATAAAATCTTGCGTACCAAAGACATTATCTGAAGCTTTGGATTTATTGAACCAAGAGAATTATTTATTAGTAGCTGGAGGAACTGATCTTTTAGTTCAACATCACAACTTAAAAACACTACCAATTGATTTTAAGAAAAATGTAATGTATATAGCTAATATTGAAGAGTTAAAAGAAATAACTGAAGATGAAAACTATATATATATTGGTTCCTTGTCACCTTTACAAAAAGTTTTTGACTATCCTTCTATACCAGCGTTATTAAAAGATACTATTAAAGAAATGGCGTCTCCTGCAATCAGACATACTGGAACTATTGGTGGAAATATCGCCAATGCATCTCCTGCTGGAGATACATTAGTACCGCTATATTTAATGAATGCCTTATTAGAGATAAAGTCAATTGATGGAACGAGAAAAGTAGATATTAAAAACTTTATCAAGGGCGTTAGAAAAATTGATTTAAAGGAAAATGAATTAATCACAAAGATTATCTTAGATAAAATTGATTTCACTAAAGCAATCTTTAAAAAAGTAGGTTCAAGAAAGAGTGATACAATATCTAAACTATCATTTGCGGGAGCCATAACTATTAAAAACAATATAGTTATTGACCTGCGTTTTGCCTTTGGAGCTGTTAATGTTACAGTTGTTAGAAGGCCAGAAATTGAATGTCAATATATAAATCTAAAACTAAAAAAAGTAAAAGCAAGTATAAATAAAATAGTAAAACAATATGAACCATTTATTAAACCAATAGATGATCAAAGATCAAGTAAAGAATATAGGAAAGAAGTAAGTTTAAATCTTTTAAGAGATTTTATTGAAAACATATAGGAGTGATAATTTGAATCGCGGATTAATTAAACAAGCAAGAGGAGAAGTTAAAGCTGATTTTGTCCTAAAAAACTGTAAGGTTATCAATGTTTTTACTAAGACAATTGACCGAGAAGACATAGCCATCTCCAACGGAATTATTTTAGGTACAGGTACATATTTTGGGAAAGAAGAAATCGATTGTAGTGATTTCTTTGTTTCTCCTGGATTTATTGATGGACATTGTCATATTGAATCCTCTATGGTTACACCTTCTGAATATGCAAAATTAGTATTACCTAATGGAACAACATCTGTTATTGCGGACTGTCATGAAATAGCTAATGTATGTGGAAAAATAGGAGTTAAATATATGATTGAATCAGCTAAAAAAACACCTTTAGATGTATTTATGATGATTCCTTCTTGTGTTCCTGCGACAAATTTTGAAACGAATGGAGCTATTCTTGGCCCAAAAGAAGTTGAAGAATTAAAACAATTAGACAATGTAATTGGCTTAGGTGAAATGATGAATTATCCCGGAGTAATAGAAGGAGACAAATCTGTTCATGATAAACTCGATATCTATAAAGACTTATTTATTGATGGGCACGCTCCTTCAGTCTTTGGAAAAGATTTAAATGCCTATATATTATCAGGTGTTAAAACTGATCATGAATGTACAAACCCACTAGAATTAGTTGATAAAGTTAAAAAGGGAATGTATATTCATCTAAGAGAAGGTTCACAAACGAGAAATGTATTAGATCTTTTACCTGGAGTGAAAGAACAATATATTAATAGATTACTATTTTGTACAGATGATCTTCATCCAAGCGATATTTTAAGAGATGGACATATAAATAATAACATCAATATCGCAATTAAAAATGGATTAGATCCTATTAACGCAATAAGGATGGCATCTATTAATATAGCTACTTGTTATAGACTTAATCAACACGGAGCTATAGCGCCTGGATATTTTGCAGATTTAGTCTTGTTTAAAGATTTAAAACAAATTATACCTGAAAAAGTATATAAAAAAGGTAAATTAGTTGCCTTAAATAGAAAACCGCTTTTTGAAAGTGAACAATTATATGAACCGAAAGTTTTAAACACAGTACATTTTAATATAGAAGATTTTGAATATAAATATCATCTTAAAAGTGGTTTTGTAAATACTATTCAATTAGTAAAAAATAACGTTACTACGCGCAAATCTATAGAAGAGGTTAAGCTTGTTAATGGAGACATTGATTTATCAAAGAGTCCAAATTTATTAAAATTATTTATCGTTGAAAGACACCATTTTACTGGCAATGTAGGAAAAGCATTGCTAGATGGCTATGGGCTTAAAAAAGGAGCTATAGCCTTAAGCATTGCCCATGATTCTCATAATGTTGTAGTTGTAGGTGATAATGAAGAAGATGTATTAATAGCTCTAAAAAAGATTAAAGAAATAACTGGTGGTATTGTACTTGTTGAAAATGGGAAAGTATTTGATTATTTACAACTAGAAGTAGCGGGACTTATGACAAATAAACCTGGTTCATATGTAAAGGATAAATTAGAGCATATGGAAAAAAAGGCAAGAGAAATGGGAGTTAGTGAAGATATAGATGATCCATTCTTATCTTTAGCCTTTTTATCTTTACCAGTTATACCTGATATTAAAATCACAGATAAAGGGTTATTTGATGTTGTTAACTTTAAAATAATTCCTTTAGAAGCTGGTGAAGATTTATGAAAAATATAAAGTATTTTGAATGTACTCTTTGTCACAAGAAATATGACCCTAATTTAAACCTTTTAACCTGTCCAAATTGTAAGGAGCTTGGTATACTTGAAATTATTTTTGATTATGAAGCCATAAAAAAAGAAATTTCTAAAGAATATTTCAAAAAAAATAAAAATTATAATATTTGGCGTTACTTACCGCTATTAACGGTTGATAAAGAATATATTAATGATACACTTAATGTTGGATGGACTCCACTTTATAAATCAACTAATCTAAGTAAAAGATATAATATACATAAATTATATATTAAGGATGATGGATTAAATCCTACTCAATCTTTAAAAGATAGAGCAAGTGTAATTGCTTGCGTTAAAGCCAAAGAATTAGGCCTTGAAACTATTGCTTGTTCTTCAACTGGGAATGCCGCTTCTAGTTTAGCTGGAAACGCCGCAAAGATGGGGCTTAAAACAGTTATCTTTGTGCCTGAAAGAGCACCTGCAGGTAAATTATTGCAACTTAAAATGTATGGAGCTAATCTGATTAAAGTTAAAGGTGATTATAAGGCAACGTTTAGGTTGTCTAAAGAAGCCATTGAACACTATGGTTGGTATAATAGAAACGCAGCTATTAATCCACATTTAGTGGAAGGTAAAAAAACAGTTGCTTTAGAAATCGCAGAACAACTTGATTTTAAACCTACCGATTGGGTTATTGTCTCGGTTGGAGATGGGTGTACTATTGGTGGAGTTTATAAAGGATTTTATGATTTTTATAAACTTGGACTAATTAATCACATACCAAAGATTATGGGAGTTCAAAGCGAGGGATGTAGTCCTTTTTATGATGCATATATAAATAATCGTGAATTAGAAGAAACAGAAGAAAATACTATCGCAGATAGTATAGCAGTGGGGATTCCAAGAAATCCTATAAAGGGAATGAATGCAGTTAAAAAATCTAATGGTACTTTTATTAAAGTATCTGATGAAGCAATTCTAAAAGCTATGAAGGAATTAGCTGGTTTAGAGGGAATATTTGCAGAACCAGCTGCCGCAGCTTCAATTGCAGGTCTTATAAAGGCTAGAGAAGAAAATATTATTAAGGAAACTGAATCAGTTTCAGTTATAATTACTGGAAACGGTTTGAAAGATCAAAAAAATGCATTGAAAACAATCAAAAATTGGATTGAATTAGAACCTAATTTAAAAAAATTAATTGAATATATTTCAGAAGGAGATAATAAACATGAATAAAATTCCATTTGGGCCAACTTATGAAGAGATGTTACATCCAAGTAAAATTGAGCCAAGCATTAGAAAAAGAGCATTAGAAGCAAAGAAAGATGAATTAAATCCACTTAACTTATTTAATATTACTTGGAAGAATGAAAAAAATGAAGTGAACAAAATTGTACTTCCAAAAGAATTAACAGGAGTTAGTTGTAATATTGTTGTTTTGTTAGGAAAATACTTCCCGTCAGGCTCTCATAAGGTAGGGCCTGCATATTCAACACTTATTGAAGGGTGTGTAGACCAAACAATAGTACCTGGTAAACATACTATTTTAGGTCCATCCACAGGGAATTTTGGTATAGGAGTTTCTTATATTTGTAACCTAATGAAATATGATGCAATAGTAATTATGCCAGATAATATGAGTAAAGAACGCTATGATAGAATTAAGAGGTACGGAGCTAAATTAGATTTAACACCGGGAACTGAATCAGATGTTATCTTAACACTTGAAAGAACTTTTGAACTTAAAAAGGATCCGAAAAATCGTTCTTTAGCACAATTTGAATTATTACCTAACTATAGATTTCATCGTCATGTAACAGGTAATAGTTGTATCGAAGCTGTAAAGGGAATTGGGAACGAAAGAATAGCTGCTTTTGTTTCTGCACCTGGTTCAGCTGGTACTTTAGGTGCAGGCGATCAAATTAAAAAAGAATTTCCAGAAGCTAAAGTAGTAGCTCTTGAACCGTATGAATGCAGTACTCTAACAAATGGAGGAAGAGGACAACATCGTATTGAAGGAATTGGAGATAAGATGTGTACTTTAATACATAATATATTAAATACAGATTATGTTACTCTAATTAAGGATGAAGACTCTGTAAAAGGATTAAAAATAATTCATGATGCAACTAATATTTTAATTGAAAATGGAGTTGATGAAAAAATTGCTTTAAGCATGAAAAATTTATTTGGGGTAAGTACTATTTGTAATATAATTGGTTCTATAAAAATGGCTAAATATTTACATCTAGGTCCAGAAGATAACATTGTAACTATAGCTACTGATGGTTTTGATAGATACGATTCTGTTATAGATAGTTTAAACAAACGTTATTTAGAAACCGAAGATTTTGTTTTAAGAAGATGGTTTAATGATATATTCCGTAAAATAGATGAAGAAGATATTACAGATTATCGTCCTCAATCACAAAAAGAAAAATTATTTAAACAAAAAGAAAAAGATTGGTTGAAATTTGGTTATAGTAAAGAGTATCTAGATTCTATGAAATCAATGGATTTTTGGGATAAAGAATATGAAAAAGTTTATCATTACAATGAATTAATAGAAAAATTACGTGAGGAATAATTATGGAAATAGATTTCAAAAAAGTGCTTGAAAAAGCAAATGAATATAAACAAGATATGAGTAACTTTTTAAGAGATATGGTTGCTATACCTAGCGAAAGTTGTAATGAATCTAAAATTATTCAAAGAATAAAACAAGAAATGAAAAAAGTTGGGTTTGATGAAATAACAATTGATCCTATGGGTAATATTATTGGAAGAATAGGACATGGTTCACATCTAATAGCTATGGATGCTCATATTGATACAGTTGGAATAGGCGAAATTAAAAATTGGAAGTATGATCCTTATAAAGGCTACGAAGATGATGAAATAATCGTTGGTAGAGGTTCAAGTGACCAAGAAGGCGGAATGGCTTCAATGGTTTATGCAGGAAAAATAATCAAAGATTTAGGTTTAGAAGATGATTATACATTGTTAATCACAGGAACTGTTCAAGAAGAAGATTGTGATG
>CAZSZZ010000003.1:23974-25985 GCA_964611005.1 uncultured Candidatus Izemoplasmatales bacterium
CTGGCAATATATTATTGAAGAAGATAAGATTAAACCTGAATTTGTAGTAATCACAGAACCTACAAGTTGTAGAATATATAGAGGACACCGTGGAAGAATGGAAATAAAGGTTTCTACAACAGGTATCTCATGTCATGGATCAGCTCCTGAACGCGGAGACAATGCTATCTATAAAATGGCTCCTATTATCAATGAATTAAAAGAATTAAATGAACGCTTGTTAGAAAATGATTTTCTTGGTAAAGGAACTCTAACTGTAAGTCAAATATATTTTTCATCACCTTCAAGATGTGCTGTAGCTGATGGCTGCTCTATTTCTATTGATAGGCGTTTAACTGATGGAGAAACATACCTTTCTGCCCTAAAGGAAATAGAAGATTTACCATCTGTTAAATCAGCGAATGCCAAGGTTAAAATGTATGAATATAAGAGGCCATCTTATAAAGGGTTAGTTTACCCAACTAAATCGTATTTTCCAACTTGGGTAATTCCAGAAGATCATATAATCTGCGAGTCTTCAGTCAAGAGTTATAAAGAACTATTTGATGAAGAACCAGTTGTTGATAAATGGACATTTTCTACAAATGGAGTTTCAATCATGGGTAGATATAATATACCTTGTATTGGCTTTGGACCAGGAGAAGAAGTTGAAGCTCACGCACCTAATGAAAAGACCTATAAAGAACATTTAGTTAAGGCATGTGCTATGTATGCAGTTATACCAAATATGTATTTAAAAAATTTAAAGAAGTAGGAGAATAAAGATGAAACCATTATTTAAAGGAAAACATTTTATCACATTACAAGAATGGGATAAGGATCAAATTGATAAGTTATTAGAAGTATCCAAACAGTTAAAAAAAGAATTTTATGAAAACAAAGACACTGAATATCTAAAAAACAAAACAGCTTTTTTAATGTTTTTTGAACAGTCCACGAGAACAAGAAATTCCATGGAAGCTGGTCTTGCACAACTCGGTGGACACGCAACGTTTTTAGATACTTCAAATATGCAGATATCACATGGGGAAAGCGCTAAAGATACAGCTAAAATACTTTCTAGTTACGGACATGGAATTGCTTGTAGAAATTGTTTTTGGGGAGTTGGAAATAAATTTTTAAGAGAAATGGCTGCTCATTCAACTGTACCAGTTATGAGCCTTCAATGTGACCTTTATCATCCTATGCAAGGTTTAGCTGATTTAATGACTATTCAAGAGGTTTTCCCTGATACAAAACATCTAAAAGTATCTATTATTTGGGCTTATGCGACGACTCATAAAAAACCAATATCAGTACCACTAACACAAATTTTATTATTTCCTCGTTATGCGATGGATGTTACTTTAGCTTATCCTAAAGGGTATGAATTACCTGATTGGGCAATTGAACAGGCTAAGGAAAACGCATTGAATAGTGGTGGTTCATTTAGAATTACACATAGTATGGAAGAAGCTTTTAAGGATGCAGATGTAGTTATTCCTAAAAACTGGGGATCTTGGGTTAATAATCAATCAGATAAAGTAGTTGATGATTTGTTAGAATCTTATAAAGGCTGGAAATGTACAGAAGAATTAATGTCTTTTGCTAGTCCTAATGTTAAATATATGCATGCTTTACCTGCGGATCGCGGTAATGAAGTTGAAGATGATGTTATCGATGGACCACATTCAATTATTTATCAAGAAGCAGAAAATCGTTTGCATACCGCAAAAGCAGTAATGGTAATGACTATGGGTGACAAATAGAATTTATGAGATTGTTTATAGCTCTCTTATTTCCTAAACAAATCAAAGATAAAATATATGATTATCAAACTGAAGTAAAAACCTTGTTTTCTGAAGGAAATTTCACAGGCTTTGATAATCTTCACCTAACAATTCTATATTTAGGTGAAACAGATAAACTAATGTTTGATAAAATAAAACAAAAATTAAAGGAAATTGTAATTCATCCATTCACTTACCAAACAGGTAGAATTGATTGTTTTAAAAAGCATAAAGCTAAGAAA
>CAZSZZ010000004.1:0-23832 GCA_964611005.1 uncultured Candidatus Izemoplasmatales bacterium
CATTATATTTACTCATTATATCTTTTTGTTTCATATTATTTACTTAACTATCATTTAAAAATGAAAGAACATTAATTTTCAAACACCAGAAAATTTACTTTTGAAAAACAAAAAAAGAATTTTAATTTGTAAACATCTTTTTCCTAATATTAAAAGTATAATGTTAATATAAGGTGGTGTTGATATGAAAAAAATATTACTTATTCTTTTATTGCTCCTTATGTCACTATCATGTACATCTAAACCAGATAACAATTACCATATAATAAGCAGCCATAAAATTGATGGTTATGATATATATGAGCATAATCATAATGATTTTTTTTGCAAAACATATTATGAAGATATATATTATAGCGATTCTTTGTACAATTATGGGTTTTCTTTTTATGGTTGTGCAGCTGATATGACTTTTTTTATCAAACAAGGTAATGAATATATATACATTCAAGATGCTTTAGAACTAGGATTTATCACTCTTGAGTCACTTCTTCCCGAACTTGAAAAACTTGAAAGACATCCAGAAGAGATATCATCTGAAGAAGCGGATTATTATTGGTTAGATTTCTATATCAATCATAAGGTTGTCTATGCTTATGCAGGTGGAGAATGCGATCGAACAGGAAATGAAACGTTTATTATAGATGGTGTTGAATATTACTACAGTGCTAGAGGTTGCTTGCTAGAAAATATTCTCTATATGAGAAACAACAATGAATATGTCCCTGTTTCATCGTTATTAGCTGAAGGAGATATAGATGGACAATACTTGATTCCTTTGCTTGAAGAAAAGTAATGAAACTAGATATATACTTCTTTTTTGCTAGTTCAAATTGTAATTCATTATGGATTCTAAAAGGAAATAAATGGAACCAAATATTGAAGTAACCCCCTAAAAGTAGACATCTTTTTTTAAGATGTAAATTTTTCTATTTCTATGATATTTAAAATTATAAATATTCATCCATTAATATACTAACTCTAAGTATTACGATTTATTTCTTTGTATTCTTATTAAAAGAGGTGTCATTCTTAATTGAATAACACCTTTTCTTTATTTTAATTGAATACTTCTATTTATGAAATCCAAACTTTTATTATTCTGAAACTAGTCTTTTTTCTCCAGATAAAGCTTGGATTGGAGCGATATTTTGAGTCATCTCCAAAGTTCCAAGATAATTTCCATCTTTATCCCTAATCGCAAAATAGCGAATATATGCATAAACGTTTCCCATATGAATATAAAAGTCTTCATAATCTTTTTCTCCAGTTATAAAACTATTAACAATCGCTTCAACAATATGAACACTTTTTGGTGGATGACACATTGATACATGTCGTCCAATAATAGTAATTGGTCTTTGAAAAATCCTTTCTTTTCCCTGTGAAAAATATTTAACATTTCCATTTTTATCAACAAAAGTCATATCTAAAGGCATTGTATTAAAAATAGCATTAATTTCAGTTGAATTCAAAGCTCCAGCATCAAATTTAATATTTGATTTATCTTTATCATTATCATCTTGAATTTCTTCTTTTATTTCTTTCTTAGCCCAGGAAACTTTTGGTTTTTCAAGAAAATACCCTAATTCATCGCTACCTTTATCTGCTAAAATCCAATCGTAATATGATAAAGTTCCCTCTAATTTTGGAAGCAAAATATTTTCTTCTTTAATAACCATATCCTTAACTTTTTCAATTAATAGGTGTATTTCTTGATATATGTTATTTAAATCCGAAATTGGTTTATTTAATTCACTAATAACCTCTTTAAACATTGCACGAATCTCATCATCTATTCCCCACATTACTTTAGGTACAGATGTTATTCCTTTCTTTTCTAAACCAGGAAAAAATAAATACTCTTTTCTAGCATAATGTTTAGAAACCTGGCTTAAACGTTCAAGTCCTACTCGCAACATTAAATACGACATATCATCCTTTTTATTTAAAAATGGATTAATTTCATTTTTAATAAGCTCTAATATCTTTATATTTTCATTTTTAAATACATTTGCAGGATGTCCTGGAATATCCATAATGCTTTTTGGCTTATGAATATCATCTATAGAACCATTAAACAAAGCTGCGTGAACATCGCATAATTTTTGAACTTCTTCTATTTTCATTCCTTCATCTATTAAAGATTGTTCTAATTTTACTATTTCATCTGTAGAAATACTTCCAAATTCTTTTTTGAACTTTGCTTTAGCTTCATCAAGGGGTAACCCTAGGTGTATTTCTTTGATTAAATCTTTCAATTGCTTTTGTCTTATATTAGAATTATTTATTAATTCACTCATTAAAAAACCTCCCTTGTCACACTTTAAGTATAACATAAGAGAGATTTTTTCTCTATTATTTGCTTTTTAATATTTATACATTATACAATTAACTATTTATAAAAATATTATATTTCATAATAATTTTCTCTGCTGTTTTAATTCCATCAATAGCGGAAGACATAATTCCTCCAGCATATCCAGCACCTTCTCCCATAGGATATAATCCTAATATATTAGATTCATGTTCGATATTTCTAGTAATTCTTATTGGAGAAGATGATCTTGTTTCAGGCCCTGTTAAAACTGCATCATCTAATGAAAATCCATGTATTTTTTTATTAAAGAATGGTATTGCTTCTTTAATTGTTTCAACTACATATTCTGGTAAAATCTCACTTAATTTAACAAAACTATATCCTGGTTTATATGTTGGTTTTATTCTTCCAAGTTTTATAGTTTCTTTATCCAATAAAAAATCCTTTAATAATTGAACTGGTGCATTATAATTTAATCCCGCTAGCTTAAAAGCCATCTCTTCTATTTGTCTTTGAAATTCTATACCTGATAAAGGATGTTTTGTAGGAAAATCATTAGGTGTAACATTTACAAGCAAAGCTGAGTTAGCTAAAATATTGTCTCTTTTATTTAAACTCATTCCATTAGTACAAACCTGATTTGGTTCAGATATGGATGAAACAACATACCCTCCAGGGCACATACAAAATGTGTATGCAGTTCTACCGCTTTTTGAGTGATAGCTTAATTTATATTCAGCTGGTCCAAGCGCCTTATGATTAGCATATTTTCCATATTGTGATCTGTTTATTAAATCTTGAGGATGTTCTATCCTTAAGCCTACAGAAAATGGTTTTTGTTCAAGAGGAACCTTTTTATAATATAGTCTTTCGAAAGTATCTCTTGCGCTATGTCCTATTCCTAATAAGACGACTGAAGTATCTATTGTTAAAGAATCATTAACTACTAACTGTTTTATTCTATTTTCTTTAATTATAAAATCGGTGACTTTATGTCCAAACCTAATCTCTCCACCATAGCTTTCTATTAATTTTCTTATCCTTTTTACTACAATAGTCAGTCTATCAGTTCCTATATGAGGATGATTTATATATTTAATTTCTGGATCAGCTCCAGCATTAACAAATGTTTGTAAAACAAAATGACTCCTAATATCATTTACAAGTGTTGTGAGTTTCCCATCTGAAAAAGTTCCAGCTCCACCTTCACCAAATAAAACAGATCCGTTTTCGTTAAATTTACTTGTGTTTAAAAACTCCTTCCATTTTTTTGTTCTAGTATCGATATCATAGCCTCTTTCAAGTATTAAAGGTTTATAACCTTGTTTTGCAAGAATTAATCCAGCAAAAATACCACTAGGTCCAAATCCGATTATTATAGGCCTATGTAATAAGTCTAGATTTCCTTTTTTAACTTCTTTATATTTATCTTCTTTAGCTAGTTTAATATTTGAATTATATTTAATTAATTGCTTTAGTTTTTTGAAAATATTTACTTTTACATTATAAACAAAATGAATATTCCCTCTTCTAGCATCAATTGCTTTTTTTATAATAACTAAGTCAAAAATATCATTTTTATTTAAATGATATTTTTTACATATTAAATTATTTAAATTCAGCAATTCATCTTCTTTAGATATAGCCTCATCTAATGATAATTTTAAATTATTTATTTGAAACATAAGTTAACCCCATTGAAGCGTGATATCCCGCAAGGAAACCACTAGACCAAGCCCACTGTAGATTAAATCCCCCACAACGTCCATCAACATCCGTAACTTCACCAATTATATATAATCCTGATACTAATTTAGATTCCATTGAATCTGAATTAATTTCGCTTAAATTACATCCTCCAGCTGTAGCTTGAGCATCATGGAATGATTTACTTCCAGTAATCAAGAATCGCCAATCAAATAATAGATCTATTAATCTATTAATTTGATTAGGTGATAAATCTTTTATTAATGTGTTTTGTTTTTCTATTTTTGATTCCTTTATTATAGCTGAAATATATCTTTTATGTATCAACCCAATTAAACTTTTATCTACTGATTTTAATTTAAACTGATTAAATCTTTTAGTTACTTCTTCTTTAGAAATAGCTGTAACCAAAGTTAATTTTATAGACGGTTTTTTATTAGAATGAAATAATTCTAATGCTTTTCTAGAAATATCTAATATTGCAGGACCACTTATTCCATAATTACCAAATATAATATCATTATATTCAGATTGTATTACTTTTCCTTCACAAATTAAATCAACTTGAGTTGGCATTTTTATTCCAGCTAAGTGGTTTAAATAAGGACTATCTAATTTTAATTTAACAATTGATGGAAATACTTCAGTTATAGAATGCCCTAGTTGTTTTGCGAGAGTATATCCATACCCATCACTACCAGATCTAGGCATAGATTTTCCACCAGTCGCAAGAATTACTTTATCCGCAAAAAAGCTTCTATTATCTTCTAAGAATATTTCAAACTGATTGCGCTTATGTATTATTCTATATACAAAAGCGTTAGTAACCACCTCAATATTTAAGCTTTCTATCTCATATAATAAAACATCTACAATGCTTGAAGCTTGTTCAGAAAGGGGATATACTCTTCCACGTTGTTCTACTTTAGGAACAATCCCTAGACTTTTAAAAAACTTTATTGCTTCTTCAGGCCCAAAATTAGTTAATCCACATTTAACAAAGCTAGGATTATTATAATCGCTACCTAAGGTATCTACATTTGTATAATTGCATCTCCCATTTCCTGTGGCTAAAATCTTTTTTCCCATTCTTGGATTACGTTCAAGAATTGTAACTGAAGCTCCATTTCTTTTAGCAATAATTCCAGCCATCATTCCACTAGCTCCTCCACCTATTATAAAAATATGGGGCTTTTTCATTAAATATCACCTACAACGCTTTCTATTATTTATAACTATTTTAGCATGATTCATAATAATTTTACCATATTATTGTACAATGGACTAAATAATAATCATATAAAAAGTCTTCGCTTTGTTAAATTGAAGACTTTTTATATGATTATCTACTTATCAAGAAAATAAGCAAAACATATATCTCTATATATTACTTCATACAAGATCTAGTCAATACAATATTAGACCCTGTATTCATTATATTTTCTATTATTATCGACCCTCTTTCCATTGGTTCAGTAATAATAACTTTTGATAATTCTTTCATTATTTCCATAATTTTATTTTTAGGAACAGGTTTATCTGTTTTAACACTAACTCTTGGTAGTTCTTTAAATATTGTTTTTACTGTTGATGTGACTATTCTTTTTGGTGAGGTCATTTCAGTTTTTACATAATCAATTCCACGTATACATTTATTACCAGAAATAGTTCCATCGTCATCAACTGTTATATGACAACCTCTTGGACAAACGATACATATAAATTTTTTTTTCATTTTATCGCCTCCAAATTAATAATAATATCTTCATTTTCATTTAGAGATTCTATTTTCAGAGAAAATGTTTCCATTTCTGCTGGAACAATATACATTAACCTTTTTGATAAAACTTTATTTTCTCCTTGTATTACTTCTATTAATCCTTTTTCTATTTTACCTTTTGATCTAAACGAACAAATAACATCAGATTCAGGCCATGCAAAATCAATGTATTGAGGAGAAATATAACTTATATTTTCACCTGATAATAATTTAATCGTTTTATGTTTTCTCTTTGGATTATCTACATATTTAGCTGCATTATATCCTGCTCTTTCGCTTTCTTTCGAAACATTATCAGCTAAATCATGCACCTGTAATGCATTCCCCGCAACAAACAAACCTTCAACTTGTGTTTCTAAGGCTTGATTAACTTTGACACTTTTTGTTAATTTATCATATTCGACATCTAAAGAATCGAGGAGCACAATATCAGGTATTAACCCTATTGATAATAGTAATGTATCAACTTCAAATGTTTTTTGTGTTCCTTCAATAGGTTTAAACCTATCATCTACTTTTTGTAAGACTATTGATTTTAAACGATTATTTTCATCAGAAGTTATTTTTGTAACAGTATGCGATAAATATAAAGGAATATCAAAATCATTTAAACATTGAACAATATTTCTTGTCAAACCATTTGAATAAGGCATAAGTTCAGCAACTCCCAAAACTTCAGCTCCCTCAAGATACATTCTTCTAGCCATAATTAATCCGATATCTCCACTACCCAAGATAAAAACTCTTTTTCCAACCATATATCCATCAATATTTAAATATCTCTGAGCGCTACCAGCCGTTATTACACCAGTTGGCCTATCACCAGGAATTATAATAGAACCTCTTGTTCTTTCATAACATCCTGTAGAAATAATAATTGATTTTGCGTTATATTTTTGTATACCTTTAGCTAATGAAGAAGTATAAAGAACAAATTCATCTTTTATTTTATTAAATTTAATTACAGTGGTATTTACTAAGTAATCAATGTTTAATTGATTAAATTCTTCTATATAGATATCTGCATATTCAGGACCAGTATATTCTTCTTTAAACACTTCCAGACCAAAACCATTATGAATACACTGATTTAGAATGCCACCTAAACGTTCTTCTCTTTCAATTAACAAAACATCTTTTCCTTCTTTTTTAACAGATATAGCAGCTGCTAACCCACTGGCTCCTCCACCAATAACTATAATATCTCGTTTCATTCTTCCACCTTCGTTTCTGCTTTAAAAATCTTAGATTTAGGTGAATCATAAGCAGTATCTAATGGTGAACGAGAAGTCTCTCTAGCAATTATCTTCATTACTTTTTCTTCACAATAGCCACCTTGACAAAGACCAGACCCAGCTCTTGTTCTTTTTTTGATTCCTTTAATAGTATCTGAACCTAATTTAGAATGAATTGCATCTACTATTTCTTTTTCTGTAATTTTTTCACATTTACAGATGATATTTCCATATGTAGGGTATTGTTTAATTAATTCTAGTTGTTCATTTAAAGGTAAGCGATGAAATTCTATTCTTTTTTTTCTATATGGATTGAAATTATTTTTTTTGTTATATGATTGTTTTATTTTAATTATATCTTCTAATAAGTATTTAGCTATAGCTGGAGCAGCTGATAACCCAGGAGAATCAATCCCTCCTAAGTGATATAACCTTTTATATTCCTTTGATTCTCCAATATAAAAATCATCGATATTAGATGAAGCTCTAACTCCTGCAAATGAATGAATTATTTTATCAAAAGGGATATTTTCCGCTAATGCTGGAGCGTTTTTTTTAACATAGTCAAGGCCTTCAAATGTAACACTTTTATTATATTTATCATCAATATATAAACTGTTTGGGCCTATTAAAATTTCCCCGTGTACTTGCGGTGTTAATAATACACCCTTTCCTGCGTCAGTTGGTAAAGGATATAATATATGATTGATAAATCCTTTTACTCTTCTATCAATAACAAAATATTCACCTTTCCTTGGCCTTATATAAAAAGGTGTATCTTTCTCAATCATGTGAGCTAAATCATCACTATTTACACCTGCGGCGTTAATAACGGCTAAACTTTCTAATTTTGTTTGGTTATTTATTGTGATTATAAAATGTTTATCTCTATATTTTATGTTAGTAACTTCTGCATTTTTTTGAAATTCAATACCATTTTCCATTGCATTTTCCATACAAGCAAAAGCAACTTCCCATGGATTAGTTACTTTTGTAGTGGGTAAACTAAGAACTTTTGTGGTGTTTTTTGAAAGATTAGGTTCTGATTTAACTGCTTTTTTATAATCTAACAACTCAAATTCGGGAACATTGTTTATTTTTGCATTCTCATATAATTCCAATAAATGTTCTTCTTCCTCTTTATTATGAGCAACCACAAAAGCACCACAGTGAAGAATAGGAATATTTAATTCCTTTTCAAGTTCATCATATAATTTATTACCTAATACGTTAAATTTAGCTTTCAAAGTATTAGGTTCTGGATTATGCCCAGAATGAATGATAGCACTATTAGCTAATGTTTGTACATTAGCTACATCATTTTCTTTTTCTAATACAATAGCTTTAACTTGATATTTAGATAACTCTCTAGCAATAATGCTACCAATAATTCCAGCTCCAATAATTATAAAATCGTACATAGTTTCTCCTATTCATATAAACGAGTAAAAAAAGCTTATCGCTCTTTTTACTCTCTATTTGTCTTTTTCTTATTAACTTTTATGGTAATCCCATAAACTAGGATTACTAGTGGTAATTGATAAAACTTCATATTCAAAACATTTATCTACCTGTCTTTTATTACGGATTAATCCACCTAATAAAACTTCACAATGTAATCTTTTTTTTATTTCAGGTACTAATTCATAACAACTAGCAGGTAAAATTTCAACATATTCTGGTTTTAAACGAATTCCAATATTTAAGGATTGTTCTAAAGAAATTGTATCTTTAATAAAAAAACGATAAATCCCTAGTACATTTCTCTTTTGACAAGTTTCAATGACTCTAGTTTTACTCGAAATAATACCATCAACTTGAAGCGATTGAATTAAATAAATAGCTCCAAATTCATCGCTTGATAAACCTTTTATCAACTCGGAATGGATTAATATTTTTTTATGGTGGTGTTTCATCTTTTCTACAATATCTTCTAATTGAGCAAGCTGAAAATTCATTAAAATTCCGTATTTTATATTTGATTTCAAAAAATATTCTAATTTTTTGTAATCACTAATTGCTGGTATTATTCGTTGATTAAACATAGAGTACCCCTTTTAAAAAACAAAAAGAACATAGATGATACCGGTTTTTCCAGTTCTGTTCTCCTAATCTCTCAAATTATTAACTTATAAATATTATAAACCTGTTTAGTCTAAATTGTCAAGTTTGATTAATTTATTCAATTAAAAACAGAAACAACTTCGAAAAGTTTGTTTCTGTTTTTAATATTACTCAAGATTATCAGGGTTCTTCTTGAAATAAACTCTATCAACTGATTCTTTTGCCTCGTGTATAGTTCTGCGAATTGCTTCTAAATGACCTTTAATTCCGCCAAATGTGTCAGCTTTAACATTATAATATAAAAAAAGATCTTCAAATGTTAAAAGCATATTGTGAAATTCTATGTTTAGATCAATAAACTTAGAAATATGTTGACTTTTAATAGCGTTTTTAAATTGTTCAACATCAATCTTTATAATTTCACATATTGCATCAGGTGTATTAAATGCTTTAACAGGCATTGGGTATGGTTTAATGCGCTCTAAGAAAAACTTATTCTTGCGATTCAAATTGTATACATATGCAAGTTGAATATCCTTTGATATATCAAAAGTTACATAAACCATTTGTCCGGAAACAATCTTAACATCCGCACCCATTTGTATTAATTTCATTACATGTTGGTTAGCTTCTGATTCGACATATTTATTCATAATTTAGCCTCCCTAATAAATTATAGATAAAAGATAATAATATAAATTGTAGAAATAATAATAGATAAAATCATTATAGGATATGCAATTTTAAAATAGCCGATAAAGCTCATCTTATATCCGTTTTTCTCCACAATTCCTCTAGCAACAACATTCGCTGAAGCCCCGATAATTGTACCAGTTCCTCCAAGACACGCTCCAATTGACAAAGCCCACCATACAGGTTCATAGCCTACCGAAGCTCCTTCGGAGATAGTTTTAATTAAAGGTACCATAGTAGCTACATATGGAATATTATCTAAGAAAGATGATAGAAACGCAGACATCCACAAAACTATCATTGTTAAAACTGGAATACTTCCGCCTGTTATATCAAGCATTTTTTCAGCGATAAATTCAATTACTCCAATACTTTCAAGTGAACCAACCAAGATAAATAATCCTGCAAAGAAGAAAATAGTTGTCCATTCAATTTTCTCAAATATTTCTTCTGGTTCAATCTTACTAATCAATAACAAGGAAGCAGCTCCAAACATTGCGATACTCGCTGATGGAACTTCAATTAATTCACTAAATGCAAATCCAGTAATAGTTAATCCAAGAATAATAAGACTTTTCTTTAATAATTTATAATCTGTAATTGCCTTATGTTCATCAAAAGATAACATTTCTCGTTTTCTTTCTTCTGTAGTTACTAATGATTTTCGGTAAATTATTCTAAGAATAATAATAGTAACAATGAATACAATAATCATTAAAGGTAAAAGATTTATAATAAAATCATCAAAGTTTAATCCGGTTTCTCCACCTATCATAATGTTTGGTGGATCACCAATTAATGTCGCAGCTCCCCCAATGTTTGAACTCATTATTTCTGATATAACAAAAGGTATAGGATTTAATTCTAAGGTATCACAGATAACTAATGTTACTGGAACAATTAATAGAATAGTTGTCACATTATCTAAGAGAGCTGAAGCTACTGCAGTTAAAATTGAAAAATATATTAATATTTTAACTGGATCTCCCTTAGCTAATTTAGCTGATTTAATAGCTAAATATTGGAATAATCCCGTACGTCTAATTACTATTACAATAATCATCATTCCAATTAATAATCCCAAGGTGTTGAAATCAATTTTATCAAAGGCCTCAACTTGAGATAAAACATGGAATAGAATCATAAGCCCCGCGCCAAAAATAGCAATTACTGTTCTATGAATCTTTTCTGAAACAATTGTAATATAAGTAAGAATAAAAATTAAGATACCAAGTATCAAATGTTCTGTGCCCAAAATATCATCCCCCATAATACTTATAAAAATAATTTTACCACTAATATTAAGATATGTAAACAAATGAAAAAATTTAATTTATAATTAATCGATTTTAATTGTTTTCCAATAATTGTATAACTTATCTAAATTATATCTTGCATTAGCACTCGACGTTGAAGGAAGATAGGTTGTTATAACTTTTAAACTCGGATTATATTTTAAAAATAGATTATAAGCAGTTTTTCCATTAATAAATATTCTATTTATCTTTGTATTAGATATTAACTTGAAAACATCAGTGGCTTTTACGTTATTAATAGATGAATCTTTAGAACCATCTACATCGCAGCTAATTAAAACATCATATAAAGCAATATGATGTTTTAATAATGTCTTTTCTTTTTCTTTAATACTAAGTATTGTAAAATCTACATTAAATATTATTGACAATAATGGCCAAAAACGATTACTTGGATGCATATAATAAAATGATGTTTCTCTTGATTTAACAGAGGGGAAACTTCCTAATATAAGTATAGTACAAAATTTGTCAATTACAGGTTCAAACCCGTGATTTGATATATGAATTGTTTTGTTTTTCAAACTAACACATCCTTTTTTCATATTTTATTATAGCATTGATTACCTTAAATAACATTATAATAATATATATGAATTTTCATTATAAATAGTTCTAATTTACATCAAATTAAATTTAAAATTGCTTTTTTTCTATTTTAGTGAAATAATATTAATGTTAAATATGTGAAGGGAGATAACTATGACCAGGGAAGATATAGTTAATAATTTAAGAAATTCTATATTGAAAAAAGAACCGATAATAGGTGTTTCTATTGGTAATGGCAGAAGTGCTAAACAAGCAATGAATGGCGGTGCTGATATAATAGCTACATTAAATGCTGGAAGGTTTAGAATGAGTGGTATCGCTTCTACTGCTTCTTTATTACCTTTTAAAAATTGTAATGATTTAGTATTTTCCTTTGCTACTGAAGAAGTTTTGCCAAGAGTAAATAAAATCCCGGTTGTTTTTGGAGCTTTTGCGGAAGACCCTAGTATTCAACATTCTAGTTTTGTCGATAAACTAATAAATGCAGGATTTCATGGAATTATTAATTTTCCGACAATTAGTTTAGTAGATGGTATTTTTAGAGAAGCTCTTGAAGAAGAAGGCAATGGTTTTGTTCATGAAGTTAACCTATTGCGTATTGCTCATGAAAAAGGCATGTTTACAGTAGCTTTCGCTGTTACTCTTGAAGAGGCCATTCAAATGGCTAAAGTTAATGTAGACATTCTTTGTTTGCATTTTGGATGGACTTATATTAAAACTCCACCAGAAAATGAAATGAAAAAATATATTGATAGATTAATTCATAAAGCAAATGTTGTTTTTCACGAAGTAAAGAAAATAAAACAAGACATTATTCCTATGATATATGGAGGAGCTTTTGTTGTAAATAAACAAGTTATTAAACGCTTTTATGAAGAAACTGATACTGTTGGTTATTTTGGTGGATCTGTATTTGATACTATTCCTGTTGAAGGCAGTATGAAAGGCGCAACTGAATTATTTAAAAATATGAATCGCGTTTCTTTGTTAGAAAAAGAAAATGCAAATCTTAAAAAGCTTTTAAAAAAACGGGAAGGAATAAAATCTATTTTAGGAAAAAGCAAAGAAATTTTAAATTTAATATCTTGGATTGAAAAAGTATCTAACCATGATGCTAATATTTTAATAGAAGGAGAAAGTGGGACTGGAAAAGATTTAGTAGTCAGAGCTATTCATTATAATAGTAATCGTGCTGTTCATCCATTTAAAAAAATAAATTGTGCGTCAATTCCAAAAACTAGAATAGAAAGCGAGTTATTCGGCCATGAAAGAGGCGCTTTTGAAGGTGCTGAATCAAGATATATTGGAAGATTTGAATCCGCTAATCATGGCACTTTATTTCTTGATAATATATCAGAATTAAACTTAGATGTTCAAGCAAAGCTTCTAAGAATAATCCAAGATGGCGAGTTAGAAAGAGTCGGTGGTTCAGAAACCATTAAATTAGATGTTAGAATCGTTTCTACAACAAATAAAGAACTTAAGGTAGAAATGATTAATGGTCGCTTTCGTGAGGATTTATATTATTTAATAACTGTTCTAAATAGAAAAATGCCTTCATTGAGAAGTCATAAAGAAGATATACCAATTTATGTTAATGCCTTTTTAAAACAAATATCAGAACGACATCATGTTAATATTGATATTTCAGATAATGTAATGAATGCTTTTATGGCATATAATTGGCCTGGTAATGTAAGAGAGCTAAAGAATGTTTTAGAACGAGGAGTCATTCTATGTGAAAATAATATAATCGATTTGACATGTCTTCCAGGTTCATTTACAGACTATATAAAAATTGACAGCGAAGTTAATTATATTAAAAATTCTTCTATGTTAATTGAGAAAGAATTAATATTATCAGAATTACTTAAAAATAATTGGAATCAAACAAAAGTTTCTAAGAAACTAGGCATATCACGCAGAACTTTGTATAATAAACTTAAAAAATATGGGATTTCAAAAAATTAATTTTTTCAATATAAATATAAAGTGAGAAATAATATTCTCGCTTTTTATTTTGTTTTTATATATATTTAACGGTTTCTTTAATGTTTTTTTATAAAATAACTCATTTTCGCTACAATTCGGGAATTTACGGGAATATTATTTCATATTGACAATAGATTTTATAGTTTTATACTTAAGGTATATATGTATATAAAATTTAGAAAAGGAGGATTTAAGTTTTGAAAAAAGTTGTAATTGTTGGAACTCTTGATACAAAAGGAAAGGAGTTTAAATTTTTAAAAGACATTATTGAAGCTCAAGGTGTAGAAACTATAGTTATTGATGCTGGTATATTCGAACCTCAATTTGAACCAAATATTTCTAATTTAGAAGTATGTAAAAAGAGTGGAAATGATATCTTAAAACTTCGTGAAGAAAATGATCGTGGAACTAATGTGAAGGCAATGTCAAAAGGAGCTGCAATAATAGTTAAAGAATTAGTTGAAAAAGATTTAGTTAGCGGTTTTATTTCTTTGGGTGGCTCTGGGGGCTCTTCAATAGCAGCTGCTGTTATTAAAGAATTGCCTGTTGGTCTTCCAAAATTATTAGTTTCTACTATGGCTTCTGGTGATGTATCACCTTATGTAGGCGTTAAAGATGTCATGATGATGTATTCTATTGTCGATGTTGCAGGATTAAATAATGTTTTAAAAGAAGTTTTAACTAACGCTGCTTTAGCTATTGCAGGAATTGTTAAAAATAAAAAGGCATTAAAAGCTTCTAAAAAACCTTTGATTGGTGCGACTATGTTTGGAGTTACTACTCCTTGTGTAACTAAGGCTAGAGAATTTCTTGAAGGCAAAGGATATGAAGTTGTTGTATTTCATGCTACAGGTTCTGGTGGAAAATCAATGGAAGCTTTGGCTGAAGCAGGATATTTTACTGGTATTTTAGATATTACCACAACTGAATGGTGTGATGAATTAGTAGGTGGAGTATTAAGCGCTGGACCTAATAGACTAGATGCCGCGGCTTTAAATGGTATCCCACAAGTTGTAAGTGTTGGTGCACTTGATATGGTTAACTTTGGACCTGTCAACACTATTCCAAGCAAATTCAAAGGCAGAAATTTCTACGAACATAATGAAACAGTTACTTTAATGAGAACAAATGTAGAAGAAAATAGAAAATTAGGTGAAATAATAGGTAAAAAAGTAAGTCAATCTACTGGAAAAGCCGCTTTCTTCATTCCTTTAAAGGGAGTATCAATGATTGATAAAGAAGGTATGCCTTTTGAAGGCAAGGAAGAAGACGAAGCTTTATTTGACGCATTGCGCAAAAATATTGATGAAAACAAAGTAGAATTAATAGAATTGAATCAACATATCAATGATGATGAATTTGCTTTAGCTATGGCTAAAAAGCTAATTGAATTTATAGAGAAATAGGAGGAAATTAAAATGGCATTTACAAGAGAAGAAATTTTAAATCGTTTACATGAACAAATCAAACAAGGAAAAGCAATTGTTGGAGCTGGAGCTGGAACTGGAATATCTGCTAAATGTGCTCAAAATGGAAAAGTAGATATGATTATTATCTATAATTCAGGACGCTACCGTATGGCAGGACGTGGTTCTTTAGCTGGTCTTTTACCTTATGGAGATGCTAACGCAATTGTGGTTGAAATGGCTAGAGAAGTATTACCAATCGCTACAGAAACTCCAGTATTAGCTGGTGTATGTGGTACAGATCCATTTAGAGAAATTAAATACTTTATTCGCGATTTAAAACATATGGGATTTAGTGGAGTTCAAAATTTCCCTACCGTTGGTTTAATTGATGGAACTTTTCGTCAAAACCTTGAAGAAACGGGTATGGGATATGATTTAGAAGTTGAAATGATACGCGAAGCTCATAACCAAAATATGTTTACAGCTCCATATGTATTTAGTGTAGAAGATGCAATTAAAATGACTAAGGCTGGAGCCGATGTTTTAGTTGCTCATATGGGACTTACTACAAAGGGCTCAATAGGTGCTCATACTGCAAAAACATTAGATGACTGTGTTCCAATTGTTCAAGCTATTCATGATGCTGCTATAAAAGTTAATCCTAACATATTAGTTATAGTTCATGGTGGACCTGTAGCTGAACCTGAAGATGCAAAATATGTATTGAAACGTACAAATGGCATAGTTGGTTTCTTTGGAGCAAGTAGCATAGAAAGACTACCAACTGAAGTAGCTATTACAAATCAAGTAAAAACATTTAAAAAATTAAAAATATAAAAAAGGAGAATTTAAATGAAAGTTGACAAATTTTTAGTAGCTGTATCAATTAGCATTTTTCTATTAGCTGGTCTATTCAATTTTGTATATGAAATATACGCAAGGTCAGGAGCTTCACTCAACCTAAATGGTCTTGTTGCTGCTGGATTTTTAGGATGGGCAACATTTTATGCAGGTGGAGCTGGAAAAGAAGGCTTAAAAAAAGGAATTCCTGCGAACTTAACTGGAATCTTTTGGGCTGTAGTTATTGTATTTTTATGGGATAAATTATTTAACTTTAATTTGTTTGGAGCTTTCCTAGCTGTAGCTATTGGAGCTGGAGCTATGTGTTTCCAAGCTAATCTTAAACCTTTATCATTTATTCCTGGTACTTTTATAGGATGTTCTACATTCTTTGCACTTGGAGCTACTATTGATGGTAATACATTATGGCCAGCTACTATAGGTTTATTAGTAGGTTTATTATTGGGTTATATTTCTGATATATTTGCTAAATACATCAATAATAAAATATTGCGATAAAACTCTTAAAAATCTCTAAAATCTATTTAGTAATTGATTCATTCTGATATTTTAATATAAAGGCTTGCATAAATAATGCAAGCCTTTATATTATATTTAATCAATAAACGAAATTATTCTTTCTAATTAAATTAAAATTTTGAATAATCAACGCACTTAAATAAATTTGCGTTGGAATCAATAGAAATAACTGTACCTCAAATCCTGCAAAATATACAATAAATAATATAACCGTTATAAAAAGCATCATTATTTCACTCTTTTGTTTTAAAACCCTTAAAATAATAAAATGTAAAACACCATAGATTATAAGCAAAGATAGTGTAGAAAATATATAAGTTGTGATTGGAACATATGTATTGGAAGGTATTTTAAGCGTATGTGTAATAAGAAAAAATAGCACATAAATCCCCCATAAAATATATCGTCCATATACATGTTGAGGATTATTAATTATTGACCTAATAACAAAATAAAATATTGCAATCATTAATAATCCTACTAATATATAAAGTAATGAAATTAATAAAATTCCCAATGCAAAATTATCATTATAATTAATGTTTGAATACACAAGCAAAAATATTATAGACATAATAACAAAAATAACAAGAGATATAATTATAATCCAAATAGGTCTATCATTATTAATAAACGATCTAATAAAAATGATTATAAGCAAACCGAGATTAAATACAACAATAGCAAATGACAAAAATGTTCTATCTGTTATTACATCAAAAATATATAAAGTAAACATCATTAATCCCATCATATATATTGTTAGTTTCTTCATGCATTTCCTCTTTCACATAAAATCTGGTGTATATCGAGACAACAAAATACATACTAATTTAATCTATTTAGGTCTTGATCAAATACAACATAATTCCCTTCAACTCTCCCAACATTAAATGTTAATTCATCAGTTGTAATTATAAAAAATATAGGGCTATCAAAATCTAGATCATCAAATTTATTGGAAATTGATTCGTATGGTAAAACACTAATTGATAAAGCTCCATAATCACCGAAGATATCTATAAACAGCTTATTATCGGATCCATCCTCAAGTGATTCTAATATCTGATAAATTTCGGTTACATCATAAATTGGACTATAATCTATAATAAATTCTTTTTCTGATTTTAATTTAGGAACAAATATTATTCTGTATTCATTATCCTTAATTCCATAAATTATACCACTATCATTATATATTTTTCCGGTGAGTTCCAAAGCGGTATCTACATCAATCACTTTAAAAAACAAAACCGATGAAAAACCATAGTCAGTTTTAGCCATTGTTTCCAAATCATCATAGTTATACTCGTAAAATACCACATTACAATTAACTAAAGTAATTAAACTGAATAAACTAATCAAAACCAATAATATTTTTTTCATATTCCCTTTCTTTCCTTTCTCTAATTTAAAACAACAAAAAGGATAAATTAAACTTTATCCTTTTAGCATATACAATTAGTTTTCTTTTACCTTTCTAATTGCCTTTATTCTATCAGCCGTAGGCGGATGAGAATAATACATTTTAACATACAAAGGATGTGGTGTGAGATTACTGAAATTCTCTCTAGCTAGTACCTTTAAAGCTGATTCCATACTATCTGCGTTATAATTTACAGCTGCAAAATTATCAGCTTGATATTCATGTTTTCTTGATATATATGAAGTAAATATCCCAATAATCAATGATATAGGCGTTAATAACGCCGTAAACATTATAAGTGCAAATCCAAAGTTTATATCTTGAAAATTAAAAGCTATAGAAAACTCTTTAATCTTTAAGAATAATTCTAAAACAGCTAAATAAATAGCTATTTCAATAGACATTTGTAAAAATCCACTCCAAATATGTTTATGCTTATTATGACCTATTTCATGCGCTAAAACAGCTACTATTTCTTCTTCAGAACATTTTTCAATCAAGGTATCGTATAATACTATTTGTTTAAATTTACCAAAACCAGAAAAGAAAGCATTTAACTTAGATGATCTTTTAGATGCATCCATAACACTTATCTTCTTTATTTCATAACCAACACTCTTTGCGAAATCTTCTATCTTACTCTTTAAGCTAGAATCTTCTAATGGAGTTAGTTTATTAAACATTGAAATAAATATTTTAACATATAAAATATTAACTAATAATAAGATAATCACTAAAGCTAAAAATGCATATAAGAAAAACATTGATGAAAGTTTTGTATAAAGAGAAGCTAGTCCATAAATTAAACCTCCACCTAAAATTATAGTAAGCAATAAACTTTTTATTTTGTCTTTGACAAATGTTTTTTTAGTAGCCTTATTAAAGCCAAATTTTTCTTCTATTAGAAAGGTTTTATAATAAGAAGTAAATATGCCAATTATAAATTGAATAACAAAATAAAATCCAATAAAAATGACAGCTTGTAATTCATATTGGTTTGATATATCAACTGATAATTTTTCTATAAAAGGAAAAAAACCTATGGCTAATAACAATATAAATAAAATTGTATTTAAAGTTTTAACAATAGTCTCAAATTTAAAATTAGCCATATTATATTTATGCCATGTTTTATATTCTTCTTCGTCATAAATATCTTTCACCTCTTCAGGTATAGGGGCGTTTCTGTTTTTGTAGTTAAGAATAGATAACCATAAGCTAACAGCGTATGATAAAACAATTAATGTATACATAATTATTCTTATTGTAAGTTCAATTCCCATTTTTTACCTCCACAGTATTTTTATTCAACTTTAAAAAAAGATCCGCTTAATTCTTCTAGGCTTATAGTAAATACTCCATCAACGGAAGATATTTCTTCACCAGTAATTAAGTTTATTAATTGTGTTCCTTCAACATCAATGCTGTTTAATTGTATTATACTTGTTTCATTAGATATATTCAATGCATATATAATTGAACCTAAACTATCGGTTTTTTTGTCGACATAGACATCATTGGTAACTAGAAGATTTGTTCTTTCGCCATTGTATAAACAACTGTTTTCTTCTCTTAATTTCATTAAGGTTCTTACATATTCTATTAAATCTTCTTGTTCAGAAGTGAATCCAGATATATATCCCGGGCTCCTTGATACATTATCTGGAGCTATATATGAAAAACTATCTAAATCACTAGTGCTATTAACAAGTCCTTCAAAATTTTCCCCATATTCATCTCCATAATATATAGTAATTGGTCCTGTATAAGCTGCTAAAAATGATATAGCCATCTTGTGCCTTTGCCAATATTCATTTTCAAGATTCGCAAATTGCAATAAATCACCAAAGCGGACCAAATCGTGATTTGTAATAAACATATTTGGTTGTGCATAAGAATCATATTGATAATTCATAGCCGAATTTAAATCAAATAAAGTTGAAGAATGCAAAGATTCATCTACCGCAAGAACTCCTACAAGTGCAAATCTTAAAGGAAAATTAAAGGCTGATCTTAAGCTTTCAGACGCATACCCATAATATTCAATACTAGAAGCATCACTCCATATTTCTCCAACTACATAGCCTAAAGTTCCCCATTCTTTTCCGGCTATTTTTCGATAATAAGAAATTTCTTCGACAGCCTGCCTTATATCTTTGATATAATTGTGTCCATCTTGGTATAGCTGATAAGCTTGGTCCAATCTCCATCCATCAATTTCGTATTCATCTATCCAATATGTAGCTACATTTTTAAAATATTCAAGGCTTTCAGGATATAAAACTTCATGACCATACCATTGACTATCTCCATCAACAACACCTTTAATATCATAATAACCATGATGGCCAAAAACTCCATCAAGAAATACATATATACCTCTCCTATGAGCTTCTTCTACTAGTGTCTTAAATTGTTCATTGGTGCCAAAATTAGGATCTATATTATAATAATCATCCGCAAAATATCCGGTTGACCTCCCTCTTTCTTCCCATTGATTTAATGAATCATTATCCTTTGATTCAAATATAGGAGTAAGCCAAATTGCATTCATACCTAGATTCTTTATATAATCAAGTGAATTAATAATTCCTAACAAATCACCTTGATAACTACTTGGTCCATATCCAACAATATATCCACGAGGTTCGCAATCTCTATATGCAGAAACATATATTTGGTAAATCCTTAGATTATTAAAGTCATCTATTTTTTCGAGAGATTGTTCACTATAAGGTAAAACTTTTGTATAAAAATATTGTGTAGACTCCGTCTCTCCAAAAGCATTTTGAGCAATCACAACTAGATTAACAGTTTCTCCAACATCTACATTGTTTCCTATTGTTATAATGGAATCTAAATCATCTAATTCTAAATCTACTCCATTTATTTTAACGACCATATTTGTAACTTTAGAAACACTTAATATTTTAATATTTATTTGAAACAAATTGGTAAAATATCCTCCTTCAGGAGATACACTAATTAAAGGAGTCACATTGTCAGGAATTGATGTAGTAGTTGAATTAGTTATATGTTCTGTAGTTTGAACTATTAAATTGGAAGTAATTTCTTCATTTAAGCATCCTGTTAAAAATGGTAAACCTAAAAATAATAATATTAAAAATATTTTTTTCATATTCATGACTCCCTTTAAAATCTATTATATTAAGCGATAATGATGTTCATTTAAATTTATAATTACCTAAATTCGTATAAACTTAACGAGGCCTGTACAGAGATAAAAATTCAAAAGAATTTTTAAGAAATACAGGCCTTTTAATTATTTTTTTAATCTACATAAACTATTCTTCCCATTTCGCTTTTAAAACTTTTTCCACGAATACCCTAGCTAATTTAGGGTCAAATTGTGTTCCAGAATTTTTAATGATTTCAGATACTGCATATTCTTTTGACATTTTCTTTCGATAAGGTCTATCTGAAGTCATAGCTTCGTATGCATCTGTGATACATATAATTCTTGAAAATTTAGGAATTTCTTCACCCTTAATACCGTGAGGATATCCCTTTCCATCCCAACGTTCATGATGATGTGAAACATAGATAGCTAAATCCGAATATTCATCCGCAGCTCTTAATATTTCATATCCAACTTCAGTATGTGATTTAACTATTTCATATTCTTCTTTACTAAGCTTACTTGGTTTATTTAAAATTTTGTCAGGAATAGAAATCTTTCCAATATCATGAAAAATAGCTGCTGTTTTTAATTCCACTAAATTCTCTTCGCTAAGTCCAATCGCTTTACCTAATGCATATGATAATTTACTAACTTGATTAGAATGCACTTTTTCTGATTTATATTTATCTGTCAAAGTTTTAAAAATCGCAGAAATAGCTCTATTTTTAACTGATTTATGTTCAGTGATTTTATGTCTAAACATATCATTTTCAGCTAGTTTTCTCAATTCATCTAAATCAATTGAATCATCTATTTTTATATGATAACCAATTGCGATAGATATATCTACATTCTTAATTTTAGTTACTGAAAATGCTTTTTGAAGTTTAGTCTTTAGTTTTGAAATATATTCTTCTGTTGCTTCAGGAACAATTATTGTAAATTCATCTCCACTAATTCTAGAAACCACATCATCTTTACTTGCGTTTTCTAAAAGAATATCTGCAGTCATCTTCAAAGCTAAATCTCCAATAGCGTGTCCATAAGCATCATTGATTATTTTAAGTCCATTAATATCAATATTAATTAATCCAATTGGATAATCTTTTAGTTTTTCTAACTCATCTAACTTTTGATAATTATAACGCCTATTATATAAACCTGTTAAGTGATCGTGTGTACTTATTTCTATTAATTCATCATAACGAAGTTGTTGTTCTGTTATATCTCTACTTACTTCTACTATACCGATAATTTCATTATCTATATTATAAAATGGAGCTAATACGGTTTCAAAATATAATATTTGATTATCATCATTAACAAATTTCCAAGTAAAAATTTCCTTGTTACCTTTAAGTACATTTTTATATACTTTCTCTCTATCATCATTAATACCTTGCTTTTCAAAGACTTCACAGAAAGTTTTACCAATTAAATCTTCTTCTTTTAAATGAAAGCTATTTAATCCTTTTCCAAAAGCATCTATATATCTACATTTAGTATCCAACGTTAACAATATATCAGGAGAAGATTCTAGTAACATATTAATTTTTTGATTCCGCAAACGTATTTCTTCTAATTGTTTTTTAACTTGTTTATTACTTTTAACTGTATCATCTATTAATTCATTGATTACATCCCTTGCTTTATTAAATTGAGTATTTTTCCCTTCAGGCAGACGATGTTCTGGTTTATTAATAGGGTCGATTGTATAAATATCATCAATCAAATTTGAAATAGGACGATAAATATAATATTGAAACACCATAAATATAAAAGTTACAACTAAAACAAATATAGCTAGAACAACAATTGATATAAATGAAAATGTTTTATTGAATTGTTTTAAAACACTGTTGGAGACAAACATACCAAAAGTATAATTTGTACCTGTTATTTTTTGATAAATTATTTTACCCGCTGTACCATTAATTTTGATTGTATCTGTCACACCTTTATCTCCAACAAGTTGGTCTGATGGTATTCCATAATATTCTGCTTGTTTAAATTCAATACTACTAGAATCTAAGTCCTTATGTGATATTACTCTACCTTGATTATCTAGGATAAATTCATATCCTTGATGATCGCTTTCAAAAGAACTAACAAATGATGTAATTTCTCGTATCTCAATATCTGCGCCTACAACTCCAAGCAAAACCCCATCTTTATAAACCGGATATGTTCCTGTAACAATAATTCTATCTTCAGCAGCATCAATATAAGCATCAGTATATGCAATATCTCCTGCGTTTACTGCATCTATATACCAAGGCCTCTGCGTTACATTAAAATCAGGTCCAGGTACAAAGTCGCTAGATATAGTTAACACATTATCTGGAGTACCAAAATATAGTTGTGTAACAGATTCACTATTTGACTCTATATTAACTAGAAAATCTCTTAAATCATCTTGATTTTCTTGTGTCAAAATATAACTTGATACATCAGTTATAATTGAGTTTATTGAAGAAATCTCATGTTCTAATTGATAAACCATTAGTTTTTCTTCAGTCATAATAATGTCTGTTTCTTGTTTAATTAAAATACTTGAACCTGCAATATAAAGTGTAACGAGAACCAAGAAAAATAATACAATAAAATTAATTATCCAAAATACAGGTTTTTGTAAAATTTTTTTCATTAACATCACTCATCTCTTATAAAGTCTTAAACTTTACTTATCTACTCACTTAAATTATATAATAATAAACAGTAAATTACAATTTATCATACGAAATTTACTGACTTCAAAGGTTAATATAATTGTTTAATAAAATATTTTTATCTTTTTTGGTTAAAAATACAAAATCAAT
>CAZSZZ010000005.1:0-23053 GCA_964611005.1 uncultured Candidatus Izemoplasmatales bacterium
TTTATATGGTATTAAATTAATTACTTTATACAAATATATCACAACCTTTTAAAAAAAAACAATTACTAATTATGCAAATGTTTAACTAATAATTGTGTGTTCATAATCAAGAATTAAATTTTACTAAGTATGCAAGTATAAACCTATCTATATCTCCATTCATAACAGCGTCTCCATTTCCTGTTTCAACCAATGTACGATGGTCTTTTACCATTGTATATGGATGAAAAACATAGGAACGAATTTGCGAACCAAAAGCGTTTAGCAATGTATCATTAAAGGCTTCAATTTCAGCGTGTTTTTTCTCTAATTCTAATGTGTATAGTTTGCTCCGAAGAACTTTCATAGCTGTTTCTTTGTTTTGTATTTGACTGCGTTCATTTTGACAAGTTACAACTATCTTTGTTGGAAGATGAGTAATTCTTACAGCGGAATCTGTAGTATTAACCCCTTGCCCTCCTTTACCGCTTGAACGATATGTATCAATGCGCAAATCATCATCATCTATTTCGATTTTAATGGAATTATCAGTTTCAGGGTAAACTTTAACTGAGGCAAAAGATGTATGACGCCTTTTTGAAGAATCAAATGGACTTATTCTAACTAATCTATGAACTCCAGATTCTCCTTTTAAGTAACCATATGCATTTAATCCCTCAACTAAGATAGTAGCTGATTTCAATCCAGCTTCATCACCATCTTGATAATCAATTACTTTAACTTTGTATTTCTTTCTATCCGCGAATTTTAGGTACATGCGATAAAGCATTTGAGCCCAATCTTGAGATTCTGTACCTCCAGCTCCAGGATGAAATTCTATATATGCATTGAATATATCATATGTTTTATTCAATAGTATTTTGATTATTAAATGATCTATTTTTTCATAAAAAGATTCTATTAATTGATCCACTTCAGTTAACTGAAAACTACTATCTTCTTCTGCTAATTCTAGGCTTAATTCTAGGGTTTCATATATTTCATGAACGCTGTTATATTCATCAATAATAGATTTTTCAGCGTTTAATACTTCAAGTATAGATTGGGCTTTAGTTGTATTAGTCCAAAAATCCGGATGAAATGTTTGTTCTTCCAGTTTGTTTTTTTTCTCTATATGCTTCTCAATATTAATAGTACTAACTAATTTATTCAATTCTTTTTTTAAATCAAAAAGCGATGTTTTTAAATCTAAATATGTCATAAAATCTCCTAATTAGCATTTCTACCATGACAGTATTTATATTTCTTTCCCGATCCACAAGGACATGGATCATTTCTTCCAACTTTTTTAACAACAGTTCTAGGTTTTCTTTTTACAGATTGATCCTCTTTACCTGAATATGTTTTTGTAGGTTTAGCTACTTGAACTCTTTGAGTATTATCTCTTACTTTCGCTCTTAAAACATTAAGAGCTACATTATTTTGGATATTTTGAATCATTTCTCGAAACATTTTAAATCCAATTTCTTGATATTCTATAAATGGATTGTTTTGTCCATATCCTTGTAAGGAAACTGCTTGACGTAATTCACTCATTGCGTCAATTTGACGAACCCAATATGTATCAACTATCTTTAGAGTTACAGCTTTTAAAAAATCATTATATACTTTTTCTCCTACTATCTCTTTTTTAGCTGCGACTTCTTTTCTAAATTCATCTAGAATATATCCTAGTTTATCTTCTTCGGTTTCTAATATTTTACGATCAATTGCATCTTTATGAAAATATATAGAAATATTTTTATATAAAACATCTATATCATTAGCATGAGTACTGTAAATTCTAGTCAATGCCTCTTCAATCATTCCATTTGCATTATCTTCAATATTATCTAAAAATAGAATATCAGTTCTTTGTTTATAGATAATTTCTCTTTGTCTACGCATAACTTCATCGTATTGCAAAACAGTTTTACGACGATCAAAGTTATTACCTTCAATTTGTTTTTGAGCTCTCAATACCATTTTAGAAAACATTTTATAATCAAGTGGTGTTTCTGAATCAGACCCTTTTTGAGTAGTAATCATCTCAAGCATTCTTTTAAATCTATCTCCACCAAATCTTCTCAATAAATCATCATCAGCTGATAAAAAGAATCTTGAATATCCAGGATCTCCTTGTCTACCACTACGACCACGCAATTGATTATCAATACGGCGTGATTCATGTCTTTCAGTACCGATTACTGCTAGTCCACCAAGTTCTACTACTCCCTCACCAAGTTTAATATCAGTACCTCTACCTGCCATATTAGTGGCGATAGTAACAGCATATTTTTCTCCGGCTTTAGCTACTATTTCAGCTTCACGTTCATGTTGCTTTGCATTTAAAACATCGTGTTTAACATGGCGTTTTTTCAACAATTTAGATAACAATTCTGAACTTTCAATTGAAATCGTCCCAACTAGAAGAGGTTGTCCTAATTCATATCTTCTAGCAATTTCATCTGCTAAAGCTTGATATTTAGCTTCCATAGTTGAGAATATTAAATCATTTTCATCGATACGAATAACCGGTTTATTAGTTGGAATTTCAGTTACATACATATTATATATGTTTCTAAATTCTTCTTCTTCAGTTTTAGCCGTTCCTGTCATACCAGCTAATTTGTTATACATTCTAAAATAGTTTTGGAAGGTTATCGTGGCTAAAGTTGTTGTTTCTTTCTTAATCTCTACAGCTTCCTTAGCTTCTAAAGCTTGATGTAAGCCATCAGAAAACTGACGTCCATGCATTAAACGTCCTGTAAATGAATCAACAATTATTACTTTTCCATCTTGAACTACATAATCGATATCCTTAGTCATAATAAAATTAGCTTTTAAAGCATTATTGATATGATGAAGTAAAGTAACATTATCTAAATTATATAAATTATCTAAATGGAAAAAATTCTCTGCTTTTTTTATACCTTCATCAGTTAAAGATATAACTTTATCTTTAATATCTATTGTATAGTCTTCATCTTCTTTTAATCTAATAGCGAAGTAATTAGCTTGTCTATATAAATCAGCGGTGTTTTTCGCCCCTCCTGATATAATCAACGGTGTTCTTGCTTCATCAATTAAAATTGAATCGACTTCATCAATAATCGCAAAATTTAAAGGACGTTGAACGATAGCTTCACGATAAACTACCATATGATCACGCAAATAATCAAATCCCAATTCATTGTTTGTAGAATAGAGGATATCACAAGCATAAGCATTTCTTTTTTCTTCTGCGGTCATATCTCTAATATTTAAAGCTACGGTTAATCCTAAGAAGTGAAACAAATCACCTATTTCTCCATCAGCTTCACGTCTGGCTAAGTATTCATTGACTGTAACGATATGTACTCCTTTGCCCGTTAATGCATTTAAATAAGCTGGCATAACTGCGGTTAGAGTTTTTCCTTCACCAGTTTTCATTTCAGCTATATTACCTTCATGAATAGTAATAGCTCCCATTACTTGCACTTTAAAAGGAGTCATTCCTAAAACCCTAGTACTAGCTTCTCTTACAGTCGCATAAGCTTCCACTAAAAGTGAATCTAAGCTTTCTCCTTCTTTAAAACGTTTCTTAAACATTTCAGTTTTTTCTTTTAATTCTTCGTCTGTTAATTTTTTATATTCATCTTCTAAAGCTAACACTTTAAGAGCTTGTTTTTCCAACCTCTTTAATTCACGCTTGTTTGTATTAAATAATCCCAATGACATTCACCTCTTAATCTGTTTATTATATAATACCATTTAATATATATATATTCAATAATTTATAACTTCAATTCCAATAAAAAGTGGCTGTTTAACAGCCACTTAATTACTCAGCTTCAATTAACCCATATTTCCCATCGTCTCTTAAATATAACAATGAAATAACATTATCTTCACTTTTGTATATAAAGAAATCATGCCCTAACAATTCCATCTGTGTAATTGCTTCATCGAGAGAAAGAATTTCTAATTTAATGTTTTTCTTTTTGACCGGTGAAATCAATTCTCTTTCGAGTTCATCGATATCGAGGTAAGCATTAGTAAATGTATTTTTCAAGCCAACTCTTTCCTGTAAAGAACGATTCATTTTGTGCTTGTTTTTACGCAATTGAGCTTCTAATTTATCTACAGCCTTATCAATAGCTGCATATAAATCTCTATCCTGTACTTCAGCTCTCATGGTAATGAACTTGATTGGGATTGTAATTTCTACCTTAGTGCTTTCACGATAAACTTTACATATAACATATGCATCAAGTTCTCGTTGAAATACCTTATCAATCTTACTCAATTTCTTTTCCAGATAAGAGTAGATTGCTTCAGTAATTACAAATCCACCTTTGCCTCTGACATCTAGCTTCATAAAATCACCCCTTGTTTATTTAATTGTATAGTTAATTATAACATCATTAAAAACCTATGTAAACTACCCTTCATTTTTTTTAGAAAAAAATCATTAAATTCTCAAAATTAAATCTTATTAAAGACATAAAAGTAATAGAAGAAAATTCTTTGATATAGCAAAATTCTTTTCTGAAAACTTCTAAAAAATCAGTATCAACTATAATAATAGTTGTATTTTTTAAATTTTGGCTATTTATTAAATCAAACAGAATGGCCCAATGTTTATTTAAATATTCCTTTTGTTTCATATTTAGTTTTAATTCAGTATATAAATAATAATAAGTTATCATTCCCAAATCATAAGGTATTTTTTCAAATTGTAAAACTGGTTTATATTTTTTCCTACAATCATCACAAAGTTCAGGAAAAGAATAAAGATTTTTAAATGTTGTTTCTTTTACAAAAAAACATTCACATATTTTGCATTTCATTTTGTTTATTCATAAGAGATATTTCCTTTTTACTAGCTTTCATAGCTTTTGATAAGTATTTCGAATAAAATATAACAGATCCATTTTCAAACCCAACACTTCTACCTACTCTACCAGCTATTTGTATTAATGTAGATTTAGTGAAAACTTCATGTTCAGCTCTTAACACAATGCAGTCAATGTCAGGAAATGTCACTCCTCTTTCTAATAATAAAGTTGTTAATAAAATTCTAAATTCCCCATTCCTAAATGAAGTTATTTTTCTATGTTTATCTAAATCATTGCTATAAACAAATCGAATGCTCGGATTAATTTTATAAAGGATTTCATAATAATATTTTCCCATTTTTATCGTTGGGACGAATACTAATGTCTGTCTTGATCTTTCAAATAATTTTTTAAATAATTTGATAGTTTTTTGTTCAGAGTATATATGCTTAAATTTAGGTATGGCTAATGGTTTATAATGATATCTCGACGGAATCAAATAATATGCCATATTTAAATTCTTTATTTTTTCTTTATATGATGGATAGATTGTCGCAGACATGTATAATGTAATACCATTTTCTTTTAACGATTTTTCTAATAATCTATTTAAAAATTGATTATTAAAAAAAGGAAAAGCATCGACTTCATCAACTATTAATAAGTCAAATTCATGATAAAAATAAATGAGTTGTTGAGGCGTTGAAATAATTAAATTGGCTCCTTCAAAACGTTTATTTCCTTCATAGATTGAAGCTATATTTGTTTTTGAAAAATCTCTTAAAAAACGTTTATATACTTCTTTTAATATCGCTACTCTAGGTAGTATATATCCAACATTTTTATTTTGATTTAACGCTTTTAATATAGTTTTATAAGTCATTTCTGTTTTTCCAGCACCACAAACTGCTTGTAAGAAACCGTTTTTATTTAAGTCATAACAGTTTAAAAGAAAATCTGATCCTTTTTCTTGTGCTTTTGAAAGTGTATATTTCATATCTAAAATGTGTTTCATCTTAGGTATTTCTCTTTCATATCTATATAAAGACATTTTATCGTTTATCTCACCATATTCATAACAATCTAAACAATGATATCTTCCAGAAATGTCTTGATAGATATTTTTACCTAAACAACGATTACATTTTGTTTTGGTTACTGCTTTCACCTTTTCTTGATAGTTGTCTTCTCTATATAGTTTTTCAATCATTTTATCACCAAAAAAATATTACTTGAATAGTTGGTTTTTTTCTTTAAAAAACCTCTACGAAATGTAGAGGCTTTTTCTATTTTGTCACGATGTTTATAAGCTTTTTAGGAACTACGATAATCTTAACAATTTGTTTACCTTCAATTATCTTTTTAATTTTGCTTCTATTTAATGCTAGTTCTTTTATTTTTTCTTTAGTAATATTAGCGTCAACTATTACTTTGTCCTTAACTTTTCCATTAATGCTTATTACAAAAGTAATCTCTTCATCAATCATTTTTTTAGGGTCATATGTAGGATATTGTTCGAACACTAATAAATCTTTATGACCAAGTTTTTGCCATAATTCTTCACAGATATGTGGGGCTATTGGATATAATAATTTTATTAATGCCTCATAATCTTTTTTAGTAATTTCTTTTTGTTTTTGATATTCATTCACAAGCGTCATCATTTTAGCTATAGCGGTATTAAATTTTAAAGATTCAATATCTATTTCTACTCCGTATATGGTTTTATGAATTAATTTTTCTAATGATTTAGTATAGTTTTCTTCACTGTTTATATTTGAAAATAAACGCCATATTTTATCTAAAAAGCGTCTAGCTCCTTTTAATCCAGAATCACTCCAAGGAGTACTCATTTCATAATCACTGATAAATAAAACAAACGTTCTTAAAGTATCAGCTCCATATTCATCAATAATATCAGTAGGATTTACAACATTCCCCCTAGATTTAGACATTTTTTCATTATCTTTTCCAAGAATAATACCCTGAGCAGTCCTTTTTTTATACGGTTCTCTAAAAGGTACTTCTCCAATATCATATAAGAATTGATTCCAAAAACGCGAATAGATAAGATGTCTTGTGACATGTTCCATTCCACCGTTATACCAATCTACTTGTTTCCAATAATTAAGTTTTTCTTTACTAGCGAAATGTTTATCATTAAATGGATCCATATATCTAAGAAAATACCAAGATGAACCAGCCCATTGAGGCATTGTGTCTGTTTCTCTTTTTGCAGGGCCTCCACATATTGGGCATTTACAATTAACAAATTCTGGAATATTAGCTAATGGAGATTCTCCAGTATCTGTAGGTATGAATTTTTCTATCATTGGTAATTCAACTGGTAAATCTTCATAAGGTACTGGAACAATTCCACATTCATCGCAATATATGATTGGAATTGGTTCCCCCCAATATCTTTGGCGATTAAAAGCCCAATCTTTCATTTTGTATTGTGTAGCTATTTCGCCAATATTATTATCTTTCATATATTCTATAATTTTTTCTATAGCTTCTTTTACCTGTAATCCATTAATTAAAGGACTATTAATCATTTCACCACCAGAAATATCTGTATATGCTTCTTTAGAAATATCTCCACCCTTAATAACTTCACGGATCTCAAGATTATATTTTTTTGCGAAATCATAATCTCTAGTATCATGCGCAGGTACAGCCATGATTGCACCAGTACCATATGTAATCATTACATAATCAGAGATAAAAACAGGAATTTTTTCTTTGTTTAAAGGATTTATTGCCATTATTCCATCAATCTTCACTCCTGTTTTATCTTTGGCTAATTCAACACGTTCAAATTCGCTTTTCTTTTTAGCTTTTTCTTGATATTCTTTAACTTCTTCTAGATTTTTAATTTTATCTTCAAATTGTTTTAATAAAGGATGTTCTGGAGCTATTACCATAAAAGTAGCTCCATAGATAGTATCAGGTCTTGTAGTAAAAACTTTTAATGATTCATTTGAATCGGCCACAGGAAAATATATGTAGGCACCTTTTGATTTTCCTATCCATTTTGTCTGTTCAGTCTTAATTCTATTATTGCATTCTAATTCTTCTAATCCTTCTAAAAGTTTATCAGCGTATTCTGTAATCTTTAAAAACCAAACATTTTTTTCCATTTGAATAACATCAGAATGACAGCGATCACATTTTCCACCTTGAGATTCTTCATTTGATAAGATAACCTTACAACTAGGACAATAATTTACATAAGCTACATCTTTATAAACCAAGTTATGTTCAAACATTTTTAAAAATATCCATTGTGTCCATTTATAATACTTAGGATCAGTTGTATCTATAATTCTACTAAAATCAAAAGAGAATCCCGCTGATTTTAATTGTTTTTTAAAAGTTTCAATATTTCTATCTGTAATTACTCTAGGATGGATTTGTGTTTTAATGGCATAGTTTTCTGTAGGCAAACCAAAAGCATCAAATCCAATTGGAAATAAAACATTTTTTCCTTCCATTCTTCTTTTTCTTGAAATAACTTCCAAACTTAAATAAGCGCGAATATGTCCTATATGCATTCCCGCTCCTGATGGATAAGGATATTCTACTAATGAATAATATTTCTCCAAATCACCATTATCTTTTGCTTTAAAATAATCACCTTGATACCAAATATCTTGCCATTTCTTTTCAATTTTCTTTTCATCAAATGTTGGTATAAATTCACTCATTATTATCTTCCTCCTATTTTAAAAAAATCGTCTTTAAAAAAAGGACGATTTAACCGTGGTACCACCTTAGTTCTAGCAAAAACTAGCTCTTAAAACTTTAACGCAGTTAACGAACTTCACTCACGTGTTGTATGAAGCCTACTCCATAGACTAATTCAAACAATTTGTTTATTAACTTTCACCTTGTGTTAACTCTCTATAAAAACAATATTATTTTACTATTTCTATTTCCATGTATTTATCAATATTATAGCATATAACCTAATTATTACAACCCTTTTATTCATCCTCATCTTCTTCTTTATTTTCTTCTACTTCTTCATTGGCTTTTTCCATTTCTTTCATTGCTAATTGAAGGTTTAGTTCTCTGGTTAAAGCGAATAACGGTCTATATGCAAAAAAGGCAATGACAAAGAAAATAATGGAGTCAAAATTTAAGAGATTATAAAAAGTAATTAGTAAAGCTATTGGTGTAATAGCGAATGTAACTAATTTAAATCTTTTCTTATAACTAATACTATATCGAAAGCGATAAAACATTATTGTAGAAATTAAAATAATTGTTAATATCAACATAAAATTCATCAATGTATTTGAGATTATTCCGGAAATAAAAAGAAGGTGAGTAATAAAATCAGTCACATCAGATATGGTATTAAAATCTCCATATCTCGATGATAATATTTCTTGGGAAACAATTAAATTCTTTCCACGATATAAGTTGATATCGCTGCCTTGTAAAATAATACTGGAGTCACCAATACTAGAGATATCATTAACTGTCATATTTTCATTTAAAAAGAAAATTTGAACACCATAAATATCATACATAGTATTAACATTGTAATTATCTCCATCGCATACAAATTTATAATTTACTATATCGCAACCTGTCGTAGATTCATTAAATGTTGGGTTGTCATAACTTAAATATAAATTGTACATGCCTAAAGACATAAAAATAGATAATACTAAGATATAAAAGGATGTGAACCATCCAGATTTTTTAACCTGTCTTAATAACCCTTTTGGGTAAAAAATACTATCATGTAAAATATTAAACATCATACCACCAACAAATATTATAACATTTTTTTAATTTTATTTTTAATTTTTGTTTAAATATTCTTAAAAGATATATGTTATAATTTGAATGGTGATTAAATGAATTATTTTACAAAAGAAAAACGATATAATACCATAAATCAATATTATAGACATATATTTGGAACTAAAGTTTATAAGATTTCTCTAAATGGTGATTTTACCTGTCCAAATAGAGATGGCACTTTATCCTATAAAGGGTGTATTTATTGTTCTGAATCAGGATCAGGTGATTTTGCAGGTGATAAAAATAATAGTTTAAAAGAACAATTTGATACTATAAAAGATATAATGCAAAAAAAATGGCCTTTTGGTAAATTTATAGCCTATTTTCAAGCAAATACTAATACATATGGATCTTTAAAAAAATTAAAAACCTTATATGAAACTGCACTTACTTTAGATTCTTCTATAGTTGGGTTAAGTATCGCAACTAGACCTGACTGTTTACCTGATTATGTTTTAGATTATTTAGAAGATTTAAATCAAAGAACATTTTTGACTGTTGAATTAGGTTTACAATCAACAAATGAGAAAACTTTAAAATTTTTAAATCGTGGTCATAATCTAAAACAATTTGTCGATGCTTGTATAAAACTTAGAGAGAGAAATATTAATGTTGTAGTTCATATTATTAATGGTTTACCAACTGATACAAAAAAAGATATGATTAATTCTGCTAAATTTTTGAACAACTTAGATATTCAAGGTGTGAAAATCCATATGCTATATATCCAAAAGAAAACAGAATTAGCTTATTATTATAAGCATAATCCTTTTCATCTTCTAACTTTAGAAGAATTCGTTGAAATCGTTGTAGAACAACTAGAATATCTTAATGAAAATATAATAATTCATCGCATAACTGGAGACTGTCCTAGCGATGAATTAATAGCTCCTACATGGACTTTAAAAAAACTTGTAGTATCTAATGAAATAGACAAAAGAATGAGAATATTAGATACTTATCAAGGTGTAAAGGAAGATAATAATGAATAAATCAGGGCATATTGCAGGTGTATTATTTGCGATTATTTTTGGCTTTTCTTTTATGTTTTCTAAGATTGCTTTAGTATATATTTCTCCTATGGGTTTGATTGCATATCGATTTTTATTAGCATTTATAGGCTTTGAGATTCTAAGAATAACTAAAATAATTAAAATAAACATAGAAAAAAAATACTTGTTTTCTGTAATTTTAGTCGCTCTTTTTCAACCTGTTATGTATTTTATTTTTGAAACCTATGGTTTAACTATCATTACAAGTTCTGAAGCTGGTATGATGATTGCTTTGATACCTATTTTTGTGACTATTTTTTCAGCTATTATTTTAAAGGAAAGACCTACTAATATTCAAATTTTATTTATATTTATATCTACTTTTGGAATTTTATTGATTCAAGGTATGAAGACTAATTTTAGGATTGATAGTAATTTTTTGGGATTTTTATTACTCTTTGGAGCGGTTATTTCAGCAGCCGCTTTTAACATTGCATCTAGAAATGCCTCTAAAATATTAAAACCATATGAGATTACATATTATATGATGCTTTTAGGAGCTGTAGTATTTAATTTAATTTATATTATTCAATTAGGGCTTCATCATAATTTGATTGATTATTTTAATAATATTCTTAATATTAAAATAATTATATCAGTCCTTTATTTAGGAATTTTCGCATCTATAATTGGATTCTTTTTAGTTAACTTCACATTAAATAGAATGCCTGCTCATGTTTCAAGCGTATATGCAAATTTATCTACTATTATCGCAGTTTTAGCTGGATATATTTTTTTAAAAGAAGCTCTTTATTGGTACCATATAATCGGGGGTATATTGATTATAATCGGAGTTTATGGTGTCGCAAAAGGAAATGCTGTTATTACAAAGGAAAGGTAATCTAAATTGGTTAAAATTACAGAATTATTTCTCGAATTATTAGAAAAAACAAAAAACACTAAAATTGCTATAGAAAATACTTCAAAGATTTTAGATAATAATGAAATTTGAAATATTACAGTAAAAAATGAATCACATTATTTGTTTGATATTTATGTCAATGAACTTTTTAATATTGCAATCTATAATTTAGGTTATCTTCCGTGCGAAGATAAGTCAATTGAGATTGAAGCATATAAGTTAATAGCATCCTTAAAGAAAGCTATTTCTTTATTTACTTATGATGGAAGAATTGTCATAGTTATTTATCTTCATGATAGATTAGAGTCTCTGAGCATTGAAAGTTTCTATCAAAGTTAGATAGTGAATTTGATATAATTAAATATCAAGTGTTAAATAAAACAAATCTCCATATATTATAGAGATTCACAAGGTGAAAGAATAAGAGATTTAGTCTAAATAGACTTCATCTCTTATTCTTTTTCTGTATATAATTCATAATTTTTTAATTTCATAATTTTAGCGTAAAATGAAAATGGAAATATTGATATTTTTTGATTATACCCTAAAATTAAAGCATCTCTTTCCCTTCTAATTGCTTGTAGATTTTCATAAGTTTCAATTATATATTTATTATTTTTATCTTCTAAATTTATTTCCTGAAAAGCACTATCAATATTTCTAAGCAAAATCTTCTTCTCTTCATGAGGGAGATTTTTAATTATAACCTTTGTGAAGGGCTCTAAATAAGTAAAAGAATGAACATTATATATAAGGTTAACAATCTTACGAACTTCAATATGGAAACGAGAACGTATATCTAGGACTTTGTTTAGTTCTATTTTTAAATCTCGTATAATAAAAAAAGATGCAATTATAATCAAGATAATTAAAACAATAATAAGAAATAACAAATCAAATACTATCGCTGCTAAAGCCTCCATTTTACTATTTCACTTCCTTGTCCAAGTATGATTTTAAGATATTAACTTTATCTAATCGCTCCCAAGGAAGATCTAAATCATCTCTACCGAAATGCCCATATGTCGCTGTTTGTTTATATATAGGACGTTTCAAACCTAAGGTCTCTATTATTGAGTTTGGGTGTAAATTAAAGTGTTTATTAATAATTTCTATTATTGATTCTTTTTTTATCTTATTGGTTCCAAAAGTTTCAACTCCAATGCTCACAGGTTCTGCGACCCCGATTGCATATGAAACTTGAATTTCTATTTCATCAGCTAATCCAGCAGCTACAATATTTTTGGCAATGTACCTTAACATATAAGCTGCGGAACGATCAACTTTTGAAGGATCTTTTCCTGAAAAAGCTCCTCCTCCATGATGCGCTCTTCCGCCATAAGTATCAACTATAATTTTTCTTCCTGTAAGTCCTGAATCTCCTGCTGGTCCTCCTTTTACAAATCTACCTGTAGGGTTAATTTGATAAGTTGTTTTATCATCAATAAATTCTTTTGGTATTACATATTTAATAACATGTTCAATAATATCCTTTCTTATTTTTTCTTGACTAATTTTAGGATGATGTTGAGATGAAATTAAAATATTAACAAATCGTTTAAAAGATCCATCTTCATTGAATTCGGCTGTAACCTGAGTTTTTCCATCAGGTCTTAAATACCCAATAATACCACTTTTTCTAACATAGGCTAGTCTTCTTGCAAGTTTATTTGCATAATAATGTGTAATTGGCATATAATTTTCTGTGGTATTAATAGCATACCCGAACATCATACCTTGATCTCCTGCACCTTGTTCTTTATTTTCACTTGCATTAACTCCTAAAGCAATATCTGGAGATTGTTCATTAATACTAACTAAAACAGATAAATTTTCTGAGTCAAACCCATATTTACCTCTATCATATCCAATTTCTGCGATAGTTTCTCTAGCTATTCTTTGAATATCAATATATGTATTAGTAGTGATTTCACCAGTAATGAAAACTAATCCAGTTGATACTAATGTTTCGCAAGCAACTCTAGCTTCGGAATCCTTTTCTAAAATCGCATCTAATATTGCATCTGATACTTGATCACATATTTTATCTGGATGTCCTTCTGTAACAGATTCCGATGTAAAAAATCTATACATAATATAACTCTCCTCCTCTTATATAAGGCGATAATAAATAGCTTCAAAATCATCACTATATTTTATAAATCTATCCACTATTTGCGGATCGAAATACGGATATAATTCTAACTGAATTAAATCAATAGCTCTTTGATGCTTTAATACTCGCTTATAATTTCTTGGTTGTCTTAAAATTTCATATAATTCGCATAGTAAAATAACCTGTGATTCACGATTATTTTGTATGCTATTCATCTCTTTTATAAAATCTTTTGTAACTGTTTTTTCAAAATGTGCTCGAATTATATCTTCTCCTTTTTTTTCTAGTTGGAGTCGTTTTATAATTACTGAACCAATAATTGTTTTTTCTCTAATTATAAGAAAATCTTTTTCATCTAATACATCTTTTTGATTATATTCATCTAAATTTAAAAAGTTTTTCTTATCAATATGTATTGTAGAAAACTCAAATAATTCTTGACACAATTTTGATGAATACCCTAAAAAATTGCCTAATTTAGAAGCCATTTCCGCTACTCTTCTTGCACTTTTTTCTTGGTTTTTCTCAACTACATCATCACCGCGTTGTTTATATACACTAATGACATCAAAAACATCAGATACTACTGCTTTAAAGTCTTTTTCCATTGCTCTTCTTTTGATTAATTCTTCTTTGCGTTTATTATTTAAATCTTCTGAGATTTTAGCATTAGAATACAAAGCTATCATAAATACCGCTAATACTAAAGTTCTTAGAAAAATATCAGTTAATATAGGCCCCTTAATATAATTCCATAAAGTAATAAAATCTGTTGCGTACAAATATACAGGATATAATACAACTAAATGAATAATAGTCATTGCAACAATAGTAACTTTATAAACCGCTGATAATAAACGTGAATCTTGATATAAAGCAATAACAACTAAAGAAAAATATATCAAAGCATATCCTGCTTGAGTAATAGAAAAGAAATTTGTATCCGCAGTGCTTACAAGACTAAATTTTAGTTTCAAATACACCGCTACTGCCATAAGCAAGATATAAATGCCTGACAAATATTCTCCCATCTGTTGTTTTTGTAAAGTTGTCGGCTTTTCTTTAATTACTTTTTTTATTGTTTGCGAAACCAAAGTCGCAATCAAAGAGAATATAACTGTAACTATTATATTCATTGATTGGTTAACGCCCTCTGATCCAATTAATGTAAATAAAATAAAAACGATATTTGTGACAAATATAATATTTCTAATAACTTTATTTCTTCGATAAAGTACCTGAGTCTCATCTAAAATATCTACTCCTGTTTCAAAACTAAACCAATTAATAAATCGATATCTTATTTTGGAGAATAGATTATTAACATGATTTTTATTTTCCACTTCAAAGCTTTTGATATTCTCAGCTACTTTATTTTCATCAAAATTCTTTTTAAATGAAGATATTCTAAAAAAATCTATTATTTTATCAATAAAACCATTCTTTTTGGGAGCCTTATTAATAGATACTGTATTGAAATAGTCATCGATTTTTTTCTTCATTTTTTCTTTTTCTTCTTTTTTTTTCGTTGCGGGATCATTATTACGAAAAAATTCATCTAACATTTTTTCACGGTTATCCATTAATTCACCCCTTTCATTAATGAAATAATTATAATTTGATTAAAATAATTTTGGCTCTTCTATTATACTTGGATCTTTATTAGCTTCGTTTTCATTTTCTATTTGAGCTACTCTAGTTGAGGCTGCGGCTGCAATCGCTCCTACAATATCATCTAAAAAAGTATGACAAGCTGGTTTATCTGATTTACCTTCTTCATTTAGTTTCGCAACTATTCCAGGTTTGTTAATATCAATATCACCAAAATTAGTTTTACCAATAGTTCCATACATTCCAGCTACTTCAATTCCAAATAATTCATCAATTCCAAACATACCTAAATCTGATGCTAGAATTTCTTGGATAGGGCCTTCAAACGCATGCTCTTCAGTTAATCTGTCAATTTCGGCTCCTAATTGAACTAGATGAAAAACATCTCTTAAAGAAAGAATTTTTTCTACAGAATCTTTACATTCTCTATATGAAATATTAGGATTCCATTTTGATTGTTGCAAAAAAGCAATATGTGCAATATCATCTATTTCAACTCCACGTTTTTTCAATAACTTAACATTCATATTTAACATTTCTGTTCTTGAAAAAAGATTTTTCTCTCTGTTCACTAAATCACTCCCTTTATATTTTAATATACAACTATTCTAACTAATTATTATACCATATATTTAATGTGATGAAACTAGGTTTTTAATTATTCTACTATCTTTCCTTTAATAAATAATAATCTTCCAGCTCCATTCATAAACGACGAAATATCCATCTTTTTCTTACCTTGTAATTGCAAAACTTTTGGTTGAATCATTCCATCTTTAGTCTGAATGCTAAATCCATCTTTATTCACTTCTGTAATTTCACCAATTTTATTAGAAATATTTTTATCTAAATATTTAACTGAATATAGTTTTATTTTTAATCCGTCTATTATAAAATAAGTTAACGGCCATGGATTAAATGCTCTTACATGGTTATATATTTGTTTTGCGGTTTTTGAAAAATTAATATGTTCTTCTTCTGGTATTATATTTCTAGCATATGTAACCTGTGATTCGTCTTGTAATATTGGTTTAATATTAGGTAATTCTTTTAATGTGTCAAGCAACAAATTCCGTCCAATTATACTTAATTTTGCTTCTAAAGTACCTACAGTATCATCTTCAGTTATCATAATGGATTTTTGAGATAATATTTCACCTGAATCCATTCTTTTTTTCATATACATAATAGTTACACCAGTATATGAATCTCCATTTTGGATGGCTCGATGCATTGGTGAACCTCCTCTATATTTAGGCAATAGAGAAGCGTGAACATTAATAGCTCTGTTCTTAGCGTGATTTAATACTATTTCGGGAATCATCTGCCCGTATGCCGCTACTATAATAAAATCTAAATCAAGTTTTAATATTTCTTGATTATCTTTTTTAATACTATGCGGTTGAAAAACTTTGATTCCTAATTCCAAAGCCTTATTTTTAACAGGAGTTGAAGTTATTATTTTCTTTCTTCCAACTGGTTTATCTGGTTGTGTAACAACCAATAAAACATCGTGATTTTTATAAAGTCCTTCTAAAATAGGAACTGCAAATTTCATACTACCCATAAAACATACTTTCATAATATTACCTTCCTATCCTACATTTGGAAAACGATCTATCAAAATAAATTTATCCCGTGTCTGATATTTTTCCATCATTTGGTTTAATATTATATTAATATTATCAATCTTTCTATATTTAATCGTGATTTCACAATTATATCGATTGTTTATTCTTTTAACAGCTGGAACTGCAGGCCCCAATACAATAATCTCTTTATCTAAACTGCGTTTCAAAAATTTAACAATCTCAATACCATGATAAAATACATCTCTCATGGATTCACCACTTACTTTTAAATAAATCATATAATAAAATGGTGCGTATTTTGCCAGCCTTCTAATATTCATTTCATAATGATAAAAACCTAAGTAATCATGCGAACAAGCATATTTAATTGCGTAATGATTAGGGTTAAATGCTTGAATTATTACTTTGCCCTTTGCGCTTCTTCTTCCAGATCTACCAGATACTTGCATAATTAATTGAAACGTTTTTTCAGAAGCTCTAAAATCAGATACAAATAAATTACTATCAGCTTGAATAATCCCGACTAAGGTTACTTTTGGAAAATCTAATCCTTTGGCAATCATTTGAGTTCCTAAAAGAATATCTCCTGATTCTTCGAATTCATGTAATAATTTCTCATGTGCATTTTTTCTTCTAGTTGTATCATTATCCATTCTTATTATTTTAGCATGCGGAAACAATTTTATTAAATCTTGTTCTATTTTTTGAGTTCCACTTCCCATAAAACGAAGTGCATCAGATTTGCATTTTGGACAAACCTTAGGTACAGGCATTTCATAATTACAATAATGACATTTTAGCGAATGTGAATATTCATGATAGGTAAGGGAGACATCGCATTTTGGACACATTATAACATGTCCGCAATTTCTACAGATGACAAAGTTTGAATATCCTCTTCTATTTATTAATAAAATAACTTGTTCTTTTAAATCTAATCTTTTTTGGATTTCACTTTGTAAAATCTCAGAAAAATTAGAATGATTTCCTTTAATAAATTCTTGTTTCATATTCACGACTTCTATATCTGGAAGTTGTGAATTCAATGCTCTTTTGTCAATTGGCAATAATTCATAATATCCGCGTACACTTCTAGCGTAGCTCTCAATATTAGGTGTAGCTGATCCTAAAACCATTACAGATTTATAATAATCAGCTCTCTTTTTCAATACATCTATTGCATAATAATTTGGCATACTTTCTTGTTTGTAAGTTGATTCATGACATTCATCAACTATTATCAAACCTAAATTATCTACAGGCGCAAAACAAGCACTTCTTGCGCCAACTACTATAGATGCTTCTTTCCGAATAATTCGTCTCCATTCATCATATTTCTCAAGTGTAGATAATTTAGAATGCAAAACAGCTACTTCATCCTTAAATTCAACCATTAAACGAGACATCATCATTGGTGTAAGTGAAATTTCAGGTACTAAAAAAATAACTGATTTATTCTTCTTTAATGTTTCTCTTATAGCTTTTATATATATTTCAGTTTTTCCTGAACCCGTTACTCCATGCAATAAAAACGTTTTTCTTTTACCAATACTTTCTACTATTCTTTCATAAACTTTTTTTTGGCTATCATTTAATATAATCGTTTGTTTTTTAGAGGTGTATACTGCATTAACTTTTCGATATGTTTCCTGATAAAATGTCTTCAAAATTCCATATTTTTCTAAAGTATTAATAATAGAGATGCTAATTCCTAATTTTTTTATTATATTTTTAATAGAACCCTTATTATCTTTTGAATTTTTAAGATATTCATATAGAAGATTTTGTTTATAAGTGAGCCTTTTTTTAGGTTCTTTATTCAAAGAAACATACTTAAAAGCCAAAGATCTATTTTTAGGCAATATATCATATACCTGTTTTAAATTTAACCTAATCATCTCTTGTTTAATTAATGGATAATGTTTACTATCAATTAATTCAAGTAATAATTCATCATTATTTTCAAAATAAGGTATTAGTTCAGGATTTAAAGATTCTTTATTTATAGCCTTCACTTTTGGCTTATAAACCATTTTTAAAGCAGCTGGTAACATTGTCTGTAATATTTGAATTAATAACGAGCAGGACTCTTCTTGCATTTTTAAAGCTAGGTTTATTAACTCTTCAGTGAGATATGGCTCAACATCTATAATTCTATCAATAGTTTTTAATGTTTTATCATACTCACTAGTTTTAGCTACACCTAAACAAAAACCCATAACATTTCGCTTTCCAAAAGGAACGATAACACGGGCTCCTATCTCAAGAATATCAATATATTTAGGAGGAATTTTATAATCATATGTTTTATCAACATTTTTGGATTTTATATCTACTAATATCTTCGCAATCATATTTTTCCCTCCTATAAAATATTATATCATGTTTAAATATGCATATAAAGAAATAATATCTTTTTCCATATTCACTTGAATTAATTGCATATAAATAAAAGATAAGTTATAATAATAGAGTAAAAAATGTAAAACATTTTTTTGAAAGGAAGAACCTATGGAGAATTTCGACAGTAAAGCGAAAGAAATTCTGATTTTTGCTTTGGGAGGCTTAGGCGAAGTCGGAAAAAATATGTATTGTATTCAATATCAAAATGAATTAATCATTATAGACTCTGGACTTTTATTTCCAGATGAATATTTGATGGGTATTGATTATGTATTGCCAGATTATCAATATTTGATTAACAACCAAGATAAAATAAAAGCCTTAATTATTAGCCACGGTCATGAAGATCATATAGGCGGAATACCATTCTTAGTAAAACAGGTTCAAATACCTGTTATTTATGCATCGGGACTAAGTTATGGACTGATAAAAAATAAATTAGAGGAGAAGACATCATTTCCTGTTAATTTAAGAGAATATCAAGAGGATGATATCATTAAATTTAATAAGATTTCTATCTCTTTTTTCCGCACTAACCATTCTATTCCTGATAGTTTTGGTATTAGAGTAAGTACTCCTATAGGACATGTTGTTCATACCGGAGATTTTAAGTTTGATTTTTCTCCTACAAGTAAAGACTCTAATTATCACCGAATGGCCAAATTCGGTGAAGAAGGTGTTATTTGTTTATTGTCAGATTCAACTAATAGTGAACTTGAAGGATTTACTACTTCAGAAAAAGTAGTTGCACAAAACATTAAAGATTTATTTAAATCAATTGAAGGCCGTATTATTATATCCACTTTTGCATCAAACATACATAGAATCCAACAGATAGTAGAAGCTTCCATTCAAACAGGAAGACAAATAGCTGTTTTCGGTAGAAGTATGATTAAAAATATTGACGTTGGTTTTAAATTAGGATATATTAAAGCGCCTAAAGGTACTTTTTTATATACTAGAAATAATTCACAAATCAAGGCTAAAAATATTACAATTTTATGTACTGGTTCACAGGGTGAACCTCTAGCCGCTCTTACGAGAATTGCAGCTGGTATTCATAGACAAATTTCTTTAAATCCGGGAGATACAGTAATTTTGTCTTCTTCTCCTATTCCAGGTAACTTACAATCTGTCAATCGTACAATAAATATGCTTTATAAACGCGGTGCTAAAGTAATTACCCAATCTCCATTCGCTGATGTTCATGCATCCGGACACGGTGGACAAAATGAATTAAAATTAATGCTCAAATTAATGAAGCCTAAATATTTTATGCCTATTCATGGAGAATATAGAATGTTAAAAATACATTCACAACTCGCTAAAGATACTGGCGTTTTACCTAAGAATATATTTGTGATGGAAAATGGAGATGTTTTAGCTATAAATAAAGATAGAGCATATATTAAGACAAAGGTTAAAACATCTGATGTTTATGTAGACAACGAATCTATTGGCGATGTAGGATCTTTGGTCATTAAAGATAGAAGAGAATTATCTGATGACGGTCTTTTATCAGTAATCTTAACTATTGATGAAAAACATAGAGAAGTTTCTTGTGCTCCTAATATTGTATCTAAAGGTTTTATCTATGTTAAAAATCATTCAAAAATGATTAGTGAAATGCAAGAATTAGTAATCGATGTCACAGATAAATATTTAGATCCTAAAAAGAAACTTAATATTAATGGTATGAAAAACGATATAACAAAAGCCTTAAAAAGTTATGTGATTAGGCATACAAAAAGAACACCAATGATTATGCCTGTAATCATGGTATTATAAAATAAAAAGTGGATTATATTAATACCCCACTTTTTTTTCTACTTTAATTTGTATTTCATTATTACATACCTTTTTAAAATAATCAAAAACTTTTTTAGTTACTAAGGCATCCTCCATTGCATCATGCTTTTGATTGAAAAGGTCTATTTCTGAATAAAGATTATAAGCATTAAATAATCCCATATCATTTTTAAGCCCAAAATAATTTTTATGTAGTTTTAATAAATTAATAAATCGCATTCTTTTTGTAAATTTTTTTAATTTATATAATTTATTCATTTTGTTTAATTCTATTTGATCATTGCTACCCCAAACATAAATGATAGGATCATATTTATGAAAAATATTAATAAAACGATTATAAAATTCTATATAAGATATCCCATTATCTACATCTTCTTGAGTTATATGTAAAAACTTAATGGTTCTTCTTGTAAGTTCTGGAAATAAAATAGGTTTTATATAGCTCCTATATTCTTCAATTATTTTACCTGAAGAATCTGTAAAAACGTATCCTACCTGTATTATCTCTGATAAAAAGTTTTCATAATTAGTATATGGTGGCATACTCATTTCAAAATCAATAAAGATTTTATATCTCGGTTCATTAACTATCTTTTTAATTCCTGATTTAATAATAGAAACATCATAGTATATAATAGGATGATTTTTCCTTGGTTTTAATATTTTTTCTATACTGATAACATTTTGAACGATTACTCTCTTATATATTCTTTGTCTGTTTGACACGCTCAAAAAAACATATATACCAGGTGTAAAATACATCATAAAATTGCGAAACATTCCTTTACTCATATAATAAAAATAAACTTTGCGTTTCTTTTTTATTGCGATAACTCTTTTACTAACATATACTCCATGTAACATTCCATTTACAAACTTGTCCATTTTATCACCTTGTGTATTATAACATAAATTATTTGATTTTGACATCTTTTAATGCAAGACATATATTATCAATAGCTTCATTGGAAATCCTTAAGTTGCGCAATTCTTCTCTAGAAGCCATTTTTATTTTCACTAGATTTTTATACTTTTTTAACAGTTTTTCTCTTGTAGCTTTTCCAACCTTAGGAATACTATCTAATATAGAAGCGTAGATAGACTTATTTATGATATTGCGATGATATTTAATCGCAAATCTATGTACCTCTTCTTGCATATTATATAATAATGAATAAACATTGCTATGACGATCCAATAAAATCTCTAATTCATCCCAAGTCAATATTGACTTCGTCTTATGGTGATCATCCTTTATAAGTCCTATTATAGGTACATCAAGATTTATATTATTTAACACATCTTTAGCTGCTCTTAATTGATGAATTCCTCCATCAACAATTATTAAATCGGGGCGAACTAAATTGTCAGCTAAAACATTTTGGTATCTTCTGTATATAACTTCTTGTATCATATGATAATCATCACTATTATTAACTGTTTTTATACGATATTTGCGATATTGATTCTTATTAGGCAATCCATTTTCAAAAACAACCATAGCTGAAACCAAATATTGACCTGATATATTTGAATTATCAAATATATCAATACGTTTAATATTAACTAATCCTAATATTTCTTCTAATTTTTTTAAAGCAATTATTGATTTGTTTTCTTTATCAAGGTATTTCTTTAAATTCAACTCCATATATAGTTTTGCATTTTCTTTTGCCATTTCTAAGAGTTTGTATTTTCTTCCTTTTTGAGGTGTAGTAATGATTTTTCCATAGAATTCATTTAATACAGAATAATCATAACTAAAAGGCAAAATAATTTCATCAGGAATTAAATTTTTATCATAATAATCTATTAGATAAGCTGTTAAAACATCATCTATGTTTAGATAATAAGACAAAATCTTAGATGTTGAAAATAGAATTCTACCTTGACGCATAAATAAAATATTAATACCTATATAGTTATCATATATAACAAAATTAATAATATCTTCGATTCCATCAGATGGCTTAAGCATCTTTATG
>CAZSZZ010000006.1:0-22612 GCA_964611005.1 uncultured Candidatus Izemoplasmatales bacterium
AAAAGTGATTTGAGTATTAATTCAAATCGCTTTTGTTTTAATTAATTAGTAGATCGTTTAATCATTTTTTCTTTTAATATATGATTAGATTTCTTGTAAAAATATTCAAATATAAAACATATAATAGCTAAAGAAAATGCGTAAATCACAGATGATTTATTAGATCTATATTGTTCTATAATCAAAACACCTAATGCAAATGAATTGATTAAAATACCTAAAATAAAAATAGTTATTTTACCACCTATTTTTTTATGGAGTTTAAAAGCGGAAATATTAATGATTAAAAATATAGTTAAAAAACCAATGCTTCCTATTCCGGATATTGATTCTAAAGGAATTAAATTTGCAATTAAAAGCGATAATATAGCTGTAATGATGACCCCTATAGGCTCATTTTTAATTATCAAAGTGAATTCATGAGGTAATTCTTCATCTTCGGCTAATTCATAATTAATTCTTGAACTACTATATAAATTTGCATTAATTGCAGAAAAAGTTGAAACTAAAGCAGCGATTATTATTAATATAAATCCAAACTTTCCTAAAACAGGCTTAGCTGCTTCAGCCAATACATAATCTTGTGCAGTAGCTACAGTATTAAAAGACAAGCTTCCGACGATGATTATAGCTATTAGAATGTATAAAATAATAACGAACCCTGTAGAATAAATAAAAGCCTTTCTAATATTTTAGATTCCATATCAGGTGTTATATTTGCTATTAATTCAAAACCTTCATAGGCAACAAATATCAACATTTCTCCTGCTATAATTGATAATGATGAAGGCCAATTTGTTATTGTTAATTGGTCTATAAAAGTAGAAGAAGTCAAACCATAAATTCCGATTATAATAAAAAATAAAAGTATTAGTAATTTAAAAATAACTGCCCATTTTTCGATATTAGTTACCGCTTTAACGCTAAGATAATTTATTATAGTAGATATTATAATTACTAATGATAAATAAAAATGATAATTTAAAACATTGCTAGAAAATAATGGATAAATATTAGGCGCATAAGAACCAAAAGCTGAAGCATATAAAGCCATCATAACTAAATAACAAAACCATAGAAAATTATTTATTCCGCCTGAAAAAACATTTTTTCCAAAAGCTTCATTTATATAAGAACTAGTTCCGCCTTTGTTTTTAATGCTTTTTGCCAAAGCGGAATAAGTATAAGTTGTAATCATAGCTATAATTCCTGCGATTGCGAATGCAATTGGAGTTGCGCCAGTTGCTTTATTTACTGCTAAACCTAAAACAGCGTTCCTCCACCAACCATACCGCCTATTCCAACAGAAATTGCATTTAACAATGATATTTTTTCATTATAAACCTCCGCTTTTTATTATTTTTATTATAACATAAATTTTATTTAGCAGTTTTTTCGATGAAGGCTTTTGTTGAATTTAATGTTGTTCTATGAATTGAAATGTGATTAAGTTATAATGTTAGTATAGTAAGTTGAAAGGTATAATATGGGAAAAATAAGTATAAGTGTAAGAAAAATTGCAGAATTTTTATATGGAACTGCTAGTATAACCAATGAAAGAGTGCTTATAACCAGAGCTCAAGAAGGAACAGAAATACATCAATATTGGCAAAGCTTATATGAAGCTTCTGATCAAAAAGAAGTAACTTTGTCAACAACTTTTTTGGATGATGAAATTGAATTAACAATTCAAGGAAGAATTGACGGCATTATTATACGAGATGAAGTTAAGTATATTGAAGAAATCAAATCAACTTATGATGATATTGATAAGTTAAATGAATCAACATACCCAAGTCATTTAGCGCAAGTAAAACTATATGCTTATATTTATTTGATTAATAATAATCTTAGAAGCATAAATACACGATTAACTTATGTTAGTGTTAAAGATAGAAATAATTTTATTAAATTTGATAAACATTTTTCAAGAAGTGTTATACAAAAATATTTTGAAAAAACAGCTATTAAATATATAGAGTGGCTTAAACTAATAAAACATCATGAAGAAAACAGACAAAAGTCAATTAAAGGAATAACATTTCCTTTTTTAGAATATCGTTTGAACCAAAGAGAAATGATGGCATATATTTACAAAAACACTTTGAGAAAAGGGGTATTGTATTTAGAAGCACCTACAGGAATAGGGAAAACAGTAGCTGCTTTGTTTTCTTCTTTAAAGGCGATATGCCAACCAAGAGAAAAGATATTCTATTTAACCGCTAAAAATGATGGTAAGAAAGTTGTTCTAGACACTGTTAAATTGCTTGAAGAAAAAGGATTAGTAGCTAAAACTTGTGAAATAACCGCAAAGGATTCAATGTGTTTATTAAAACAAAGAGATTGTAGTCCAGAAGTTTGTAAGTATGCAAATGGATATTATAAAAGAGTATATAAGGCTATTTCTGATTTGCTTAAAAATGAAACAATTATGACAAAAGACATATTTATAAAATATGGTAAAAAATATACTGTTTGTCCATTTGAACTATCTTTAGATATTTCAAACTATTCCGATATAATTATTTGTGATTATAATTATGTTTTTGATCCTACAGTTAAATTGATTAGATATTTTGAAATGAATTATTATCAACCAATTGTATTATGCGATGAAGCGCACAATTTAGTTTCAAGAAGCAGGAGTATGTATTCAGCCGAATTAATCGCAAATGATTTTATGAAAGTACGTAAAACAGCTAAATATTTAAAACCAAATCCAACATATGAAATTAATCACGTTTTAGATATATTTGCGGAAGCGAGTTTAGAGTTAATTGATGTGGACTTTATTAAGAAAGAAGAAGTTAATCCTTATTTAATAAGAATATTGCGACAATTAATTAGAAAATTAGATCAAATTTTTGCCGATGAAAACATCAAATTTGACAAACAAACAATAAGAGAATTTTATTTTAATATTAATAAATTTCTTAAAATCAATGAATATTTTGATGATGATTTTATATATTTAATAGAGAATATTAATAATGATATCCATCTTTCAATTAAATGTTTAAATGCTTCTAAAAATATAAAAAGAACAATTGATGAGCATATAGAAGCTATTAATTTTTTCAGCGCAACCTTAAGACCTATGCATTACTATAAAACGTTATTAACTGATAATTATGGAGATGATATTGCTTTTTCATCACCTTTTGAACAAGATAATCTATTATTGCTAGGGGTGGATGATATATCAACTAGATATAAAGACCGGGATGATTCTATAGATAAAATTATACAAGTTACTAGAGAATTAGTTTCTGCAAAAAAAGGTAATTATATATTGTTTTTTCCTAGTTATGTATACATGAATTTGGTAAAAGAGCGCCTAACTGATGAAATTGAAAATGTTAGTTTTATTATCCAAAGAAGAGAGATGTTTTTTTCCGAAAGAAAAAATATGATAGATTTATTCAATGAAGAGTCAGAATATTCGAAGGTATTTTTATTTGTGATGGGCGGTATTTTTGGCGAGTCAATTGATTTGATAGGAGAAAAGTTAAGCGGAGTATTAATTATAGGAGTAGGTTTGCCGGCATTAAGCCCGTTTAATAATATTTTGCGTTCACATTTTGATATAGAATTTCGTAATGGATTTGATTATGCATATACTTATCCAGGGTTAAATAAGGTAATCCAAGCTATAGGTAGAGTAATACGCACAGAAAGCGATCGTGGAGTAGCTATTTTATTTGATGATCGCTTTACCACAAGAAAATATTTGGGGCTATACCCAGATAACTGGAATCATTTAAAGATTTGTAATAAAATAAAAAATTTACAGATTTTACTACATGATTTTTGGAGAAAGGATAATAAAGGTGAAGAGGATAACTAAACATCATATTTTAAAAAAAATATTAGTAGTACTTTTTGCGTTTATAGGGTTGATTTTATTAATAAATCTACCAATAATTACACTGAGAAATAATAAAACAAATACGGATTATAGTGATTGGATGAGTGAAAATATAAGTTATGATAAAAAAGTTATAGATGTTGCGATGTTAGGAGCGCATGATGCATTTACTCAAGATATGAATATTATGAGTAAACTTGATCCTTACGAAACGAATTCTATTATGCAGGGTACAACTGGATTTCTTGTAAAAGGTTTTATTTATCGACAATCAAAAACGCAATTAGCTACAGCAACTGAATTATTACAATCTGGAGTTAGATATTTGGATATACGTTTATCTTTAGATGGAGATAAATGGTATACAAAGCATAATTATATTTCAGAAGAATTTGATTTAATCGCAGAAGAAATAACAGAGTTTTTAGATAATTATCCAGGCGAGTTTTTGATATTAGATTTTCAACATATTGATGGAGTTGATTATAATGATGTCTATGATTACAATTTGTTCTATAATATGTTAGATGAATATGGATTGCTGGAATATGCATACAATGTTAATCAATTAGATTCGTTAACATATGGCCAATTAACGAATAACGGAACTGTAGCAAAAATTATTATTATTTCAAAATTTACTAATTCTAACACATATGTTTTATCTTATGATGATAGCATTAGATCGAATTGGGCTGATTCAGATGATTTTGATTTTGTAATAAATAACTTACACGAAGAGGCAAACGATATTGATGAATCAAGTTCTATGAATAAATTTAGGGTTATGCAAGCTGTAACTACTATGCAGATAAGCGGTTCTGGAATATTAGATGCTCTGGGGAACTGGTCTTTAATTAATAGAGCTAAAAGATTTAACAGTTATTTAATAGATTCAGAAGACTTTGATAATTTATTAATATATTTGCCAATAATTATGGTAGATTATGCTAATACAAATGCAAATCAATTTAATGATAAAATAATGCAAAAAATCATGGATTTTAATCGAAATTCATGATTTTTTAATTTTTATATAAAAAAAACTAAATTTAGAGAAATAAATCCTTGCATTATAAAAAGAAATTTGATAATATATTAAAGCCTATGCAAATAGGAAGGCAGAGATTTGGGAGGTTGCTGACACACACATGAGCGTTGTATTGATGCTTTATGTCGGAGGTTAGGGAATTTTCAATGAGCCTGTATATAAGCTAAATTATATGCAAAGGAGGACAATAATGGCTACAAATCAAGTTATTAGAATTAGATTGAAATCTTATGATCATAGATTATTAGATCAATCTGCAAAAAGAATTGTTGATACTGCTAAAAAAACAGGGGCAAAAGTAAGTGGACCAATTCCACTGCCAACAGAAAAAGAAATTTTTACAATTTTAAGAAGCCCACATGTTAACAAGGATTCACGTGAACAATTTGAAAGAAGAACTCACAAAAGATTAATAGACATCGTGAACCCAACAGCTAAGACAATTGATTCATTAATGCACTTAGATTTACCATCTGGTGTAGATATCGTTTTAAAGTAAAAAAAATTAAATAGGAGGTGTACTCATGGCAAAAGGTATCTTAGGAAGAAAAGTAGGAATGACTCAGGTATTTGATGAAATTGGAAAAATGATTCCTGTCACAGTAATTTCGGTAGAACCGAATGTTGTATTGCAAAAGAAAACCATTGAAACTGATGGATATTCAGCTGTTCAATTAGGGTTTATAGATAAAAGAGCTAAAATAGTTAATAAACCATTAACTGGGCATTTTGCAAAATCAAACACAACACCTAAGCGCTACGTAAAAGAAATTCGTTTATCTGAAATTGAAGAATACGAAGTTGGCCAAGAGGTAAAATGTGATATATTTACCGCTGGTGATTATGTAGACGTAACAGGAACATCAAAAGGGAAAGGTTATGCAGGTGTAATTAAAAGACATAACCAAGCAACAAGTTTTAAAACACATGGATCTAAATATCATCGCGGTGTAGGTTCAATGGGTGTAATTGCGCCTAATAGAATCAGAAAAGGCAAAAACATGCCAGGAAGAATGGGACACGTTAAAGTTACCATTCAAAATTTATTAGTAGTGCGTTCTGATGCAGATAAAAACATCCTTTTAATAAAAGGAAATGTACCAGGGCCAAACAAATCATTAGTCATAATTAAAAATGCGATTAAGAAATAATATTATCGGAAGGAGGAATAAACTATGCCTAAATTATCATTGTTAAATCAGCAAGGAGAATCTATTGGAAATATAAATTTAAAAGATGAAGTATTCGCTGTAGAAAGTAATGAGCAAGTGATTTATGACGTTATAAAACAGCAAAGAGCTGCAATGCGTCAAGGAACTGCTAAAACAAAAAACAGATCAGCTGTTAGAGGCGGTGGAAAGAAACCATATCGTCAAAAAGGTACAGGTAATGCTCGTCAAGGTACAATAAGAGCACCACATTATGTTGGTGGTGGAGTTGTATTTGGACCAAGCCCAAGAGATTATGATTATAAAGTTAATAGAAAGGTTAGACGTTTAGCTCTGAAGATAGTATTATCTGAAAAAGTTAGGCAAAATAACCTAATTGCTGTAGACTCTTTAATTCTTGCATCATATAAGACTAAAGAGATGGATACAGTATTAAATAGTTTAAAAGCAGAAGGAAAAACCATGGTTATATTAGATGAATTGAATGATATGATTTTAACTTCATCTAGAAATATTCCTAATTTGAGAGCTGTTACATATAATCATGTTAGTGTTTATGATCTTATGAACACAAAAACAGTTATTGCAACAGAAAATGCTTTAAAGAAGATTGAGGAGGTTTTAAGTTAATATGGATAAATATCAAATAATTAAACGCCCAATCGTTTCAGAAAAAACTACAAAGCTTTCAGAAGAAAGAAAATATACTTTTGAAGTTGATAAAAGAGCTAATAAAATTCAAATCAAAGAAGCAGTGGAAACAATCTTTGGTGTAAAAGTTGAAAAGGTAAATATCATTAACGCAAAAGCAAAAGCAAAAAAAGTTGGCCAATATACAGGTTTAACTGCTGCTGTTTGCAAAGCGATTGTTACATTAAAAGAAGGTAACAAGATTGATATTTACGAAGTTTAAAAGGAGGTATAATAGTGGCTATAGTAAAATATAAACCGCAAACTAACGGCACGCGTCATATGACGAAGCTAGATTACAATGAAATAACAGCGAAAAAGCCAGAAAAATCCTTGACTGCTACATTAAAGAAAAAAGGTGGTAGAAACAATCAAGGAAAAATTACCGTCCGTCATCAAGCGGGAGGAGCAAAAAGAAAATATAGAATTATTGATTTCAAACGTAATAAAGATGGAATTATAGGTAAAGTATTTTCTATAGAGTATGATCCTAATAGATCCGCGAACATCGCTTTAATTAATTACGCTGATGGAGAAAAAAGATATATATTAGCACCTAAAGGTTTAAAAGTTGGAATGACTATTGAATCAGGTGATAAAGCAGATATCGTTGTAGGAAATGCAAAAGAATTAAGATACATTCCTGTAGGTACAGTAATTCATAATATTGAACTTTATCCTGGTAGGGGAGGACAATTAATTAGAGCAGCTGGAACAAGTGCACAGATTTTAGGCCGTGAAGAAAAATATGTTCTTGTAAGACTTAAATCAGGTGAAGTAAGGAGAATTTTGAGTAATTGCCACGCAACTATTGGTGAAGTTGGAAATGAAAATTACTCTTTAGTAAGTCTTGGGAAAGCAGGTAGAAAAAGACATATGGGAGTTAAACCAACTGTTCGTGGTTCGGCTATGAACCCTGTAGACCACCCACATGGTGGTGGTGAAGGTAAACAACCTGTGGGACATAAATCTCCACTTACTCCATGGGGTAAAGTAGCACTTGGTAAAATTACACGTAAAAATAAAAAACCTAGCGATAAATTAATCGTTAGAAGAAGAAATAAATAAGGAAGGAGGAACTCAATATGTCACGTTCAATAAAAAAAGGTCCGTTTTGTGATGATCACTTAATGAAAAAAGTTGTTGCTGCAAATAAGGCTAATTCTAAGAAAGTAATTCAAACATGGTCGAGACGTTCAACAATATTTCCTAATTTTGTTGGTCTAACAATAGGTGTTCATAATGGTAGAGAGCACATTCCTGTATATATAACAGAGGATATGGTAGGTCATAAATTGGGCGAGTTCGCTCCGACTAGAACTTATCGCGGTCACGCAGATAAGAAAGTAGCAAGAGGAGGTAAAAAATAATGGAAGCAAAAGCAATTGCTAAATCAATTAGAATCGCTCCTCGTAAAGTTCGTTTGGTTGTAGATTTAATTAGAGACAAAAAAGTAAGTGATGCATATGCAATCTTAAGAAACACTCCAAAAAGAGCATCTCTTGTTGTTGAAAAATTATTAAAATCTGCTGTTGCAAATGCAGAACATAATTATCAGTTAGATCAAGATAATTTATATGTAAAAGAAATATATGTTGGTGAGGGAAAAACAATGAAACGTTTTCAACCACACGCGCAAGGAAGAGCATTCCAAATCTTGAAGAGATCCAGTCACATCTACTTAACAGTGGCTGAGAAGGAATAAGGAGGATTTTATGGGACAAAAAGTTAATCCAATAGGGCAACGTATAGGAATCATCCTTGATTGGGAATCAAGATGGTATGCGAATAAAAACGATGTTGCGGACTTATTACATGAAGATATTAAAATCCGCGAATTAATCTATGATTTATATAAAAACGCTAGCGTTTCAAAAATTGAAATTGAACGCAGTAAAAAAAGAGTTATTATTACAGTTAATACAGCAAAACCAGGTATGGTTATTGGTAGAAATGCAGAAACAAAAAAAGCTGTAGTAGCAAAACTTGAAAAACTTACTAAAAAAACAGTATATTTAAACGTTGTAGAAATCAAACGACCTGAAATTGACGCTTTATTGGTTGCGCAAAATATTGCACGTCAATTAGAAAATAGAGCTTCATTCAGAAGAGTGCAAAAAGTAGCTATTCAAAGGGCTTTAAAAGCCGGAGCTAAAGGATGCAAAACATTAATTTCTGGTCGTCTTGGCGGAGCTGAAATGGCACGCAACGAAGGATATAGTGAAGGAAATGTTCCATTACATACTTTAAGAGCTAATATAGATTATGCATTAGCTGAAGCAAAAACTACCTATGGTAAATTAGGCGTTAAAGTATGGATATACAAAGGGGAAATATTACCTTCTAAAAAAAAGGGGGCTAAGTAATTATGTTAATGCCTAAAAGAACTAAATATCGTCGTCCTCATAGAGTTAGTTATGAGGGTAAAGCGAAAGGTAACACTGATGTTTCTTTTGGTGATTATGGATTACAAGCGCTTGATGGTGCATGGATTACAGCTCGCCAAATAGAAGCTAGTCGTATCGCTATGACTCGTTATATGAAAAGAACTGGGAAAGTATGGATTAAAATTTTCCCGCATCTTGCAAAAACTAAAAAACCTTTAGAAGTTCGTATGGGTTCGGGTAAAGGTTCACCTGAAGAATGGGTAGCTGTTGTTAAAGCTGGACAAGTTATATTTGAAGTAGCTGGAGTAGATGAAGCTACTGCAAAAGAAGCTTTAAGACTTGCATCGCATAAATTGCCTATTAGAACAAAGTTAATCAAAAGAGAAAGTGGTGATTCAAAATGATGTATGCTAAAGACATTCGTAAAATGGACACCGAAAATATATTAAAAGAAATTGATAATCTTATGAAAGAATTGTTTGACCTTAGATTTAAACAAGCCACTGGTCAATTAGAAAACACTGCACGTATTGGAATTGTAAAAAAGACTATTGCTAGAATGAAAACCGTTCTTACTGAGAGAGAAAGTAAATAAGGAGGCACAATATGGAAAATACAATAAAAAGAAAAGTATTTACTGGAACTGTTGTTTCCGATAAAAACGATAAAACAATTACAGTTTTAGTTACTACGTATAAAAAACATCCTTTATATAACAAAAGAGTTATCTCATCAAAAAAATTCAGAGCTCATGATGAAAAAAACGAAGCACGCACCGGCGATGTTGTTAAAATTACTGAAAGTCGTCCATTATCAAAAACAAAACGTTTCCGCTTAATTGAAATAGTGGAAAAACACGAAAAGATAGATTAGTCGGAGGTCTTGAGATGATACAACAAGAAAGTAGATTAAAAATAGCTGATAATTCAGGTGCTCGTGAAATATTAACGATTAAAGTATTGGGTGGTACAAGACGTCGTTATGCAAGAATTGGAGACATCATTGTGGCCACTGTGAAAACAGCTACTCCAGGTGGTGTAGTAAAAAAAGGTGAGATTGTAAAAGCGGTAATAGTTAGAACTAAACAAGCAATTCGTCGTGCAGACGGTTCATATGTAAAATTTGATGACAACGCAGCAGTTATTATTAAAGATGATAAAAGTCCTACAGGGACACGTATCTTTGGTCCTGTTGCAAGAGAGTTAAGAGATAAAGAATTTGCAAAAATTGTTTCTCTAGCTTCAGAAGTATTATAAGGAGGCGCGGAATATGAAATTTAAAAAAGGCGATAAAGTCGTTATAATCTCTGGTGCAGATAAAGGGAAAGAAGGTACTATCCTTAAAATATTAAGAAAAAGTAATCGTGTTGTTTTAGAAGGTGATGGACTAACAAAAGTTAAAAAACATTTAAAACCTTCACAAGCAAATCCTGATGGTGGAATTATGGAAGTTGAAAAACCTATACATATTTCTAATGTTATGATAATTGACCCAAAGGAAAAAACACGTACAAGAGTTGGTTATAAAACTATTACGAAAAAAGTCAGAAAAGAAGACAAAGAAATTAAAGTTAGATATGCTAAAAAATCTGGCGAAATTTTGGATAAGTGAGAGGAGTAAAAAATGAATAGATTACAAGAAAAATACAAAGCTAAAATCGTACCTGCTTTAATGGAAAAATTCAATTATACTTCTATCATGCAAGCTCCAAAAATCAGTAAAATAGTTGTTAATATTGGCGCTGGAGATGCTGTCCAAAACCCAAAAGTATTAGATGATGCTGTTAATGAATTAGCACAAATAACAGGGCAAAAACCGCTTGTTACAAGAGCTAAAAAATCTATCGCAAGTTTTAAACTTCGTGAAGGAATGCCGATTGGATGTAAAGTAACATTAAGAGGAGAAAGAATGTTTGATTTCTTCGATAAATTAATTACAATTGCATTGCCACGAGTTAGAGATTTTAGAGGTGTTAATCCAAAAGGCTTTGATGGTAGAGGAAATTATACACTCGGTGTGAAAGAACAACTTATATTTCCGGAAATAGATTACGATAAAATTAACAAGATTCGTGGTATGGATATAGTTATTGTTACCACAGCTAAAACGGATCAAGAAGCATATGAATTGTTAAAACAATTCGGAATGCCATTTAGAAGATAAGGAGGATTATATGGCTAAAACATCAAAAAAAGTAAGTCAGAAGCGCGGCTCAAAGTTTGAAGTGAGAAATTATACAAGATGTGAACGTTGTGGACGTCCTCATTCTGTTTATCGTAAATTTAAATTATGTCGTGTTTGTTTTCGCGAGTTAGCTTACAAGGGTCAAATCCCTGGAGTTAAGAAGGCAAGTTGGTAATCATTATGAGTAAGAAAATTTTCCTACAGGTTAAGGAAGGAGGCATTATTATATGGTAATGACAGATCCAATTGCGGATATGCTTACAAGAATTCGCAACGCAAATCAAATGAAACATAAAACAGTAGACGTTCCAGCATCGAAATTAAAAGCTGAAATTTTAACAGTTTTAAAACACGAAGGGTACATTACTGATTTTGAACGCTTAAACGATGGAGTACAAGGTACTTTAAGAATAACTTTAAAATATTTAGAAAATGAAGAAAGAGTAATTAGAGGTTTGAAAAAAATAAGCAAACCTGGATTGCGCGTATATGCTAAAACTGACGATCTTCCTAAAGTTCTTAACGGATTAGGAATTGCTATTATTTCTACATCTAAAGGTTTAATGACTGATAGAGCTGCTAGAAAACAAAAAATTGGTGGCGAAGTGTTAGCATATGTATGGTAATTATAATGGAGGTGCAAGAAAATTATGAGTCGTATTGGTAAACAATCGATTACAGTTCCAAAAGAGGTTACTGTTACAATAAATGATGATAATTTCGTTGTTGTAAAAGGACCAAAAGGAGAACTAAGCTTTAAATTTCATGAAAATATGACAATCAAGCTTGATAATCAACAAATTTCTGTAACCCGGCCTAATGATTCTTTACGCAACCGTGCTTTGCATGGAACAACAAGAGCGTTATTGAATAATATGGTTATTGGTGTATTAAAAGGGTATGAAAAAATCCTAGACATCAAAGGTGTAGGATATCGTGCTTTATTGAAAGATTCGAAAACACTAGTATTAAATGTTGGATATTCTAATCCAGTTGAAATGAAAATTCCTGAAGGAATTGAAGTAGAAATTCCTAAAAATAAAAATACAGAAGTTCATATTAAAGGTGCTAATAAACAAACAGTAGGTGAATTTGCTGCCAATGTTAGAAAAGTTCGTCCGCCTGAACCATATCTTGGAAAAGGTATTCGTTATAGAGATGAACACGTACGTCGTAAAGAAGGGAAAACAGCTAAGTAATTAGCGAGGTGATATTATGTTTAAACCAATAAATAAAAATAAACAAAGAATTAAAAGACATCGTCGTATTAGATTTAATATGAAAGGTACGCCAGAAAGACCTCGTTTGAATGTATTTCGTTCTAATAAAAATATCTATGCACAATTAATAGATGACATAAGCGGTACAACATTAGCACAAGCAAATTCAAAAGATATGAAAAATGGAAATGGCTCAAATATTGAAGGGGCCAAAGCCGTTGGTGAAGCAATTGCAAAAATGGCAATTGAAAAAGGATATAAATCAGTAGTATTTGACCGTGGTGGATATTTATATCATGGAAGAGTAAAAGCATTAGCTGATGCTGCAAGAGCCGCAGGGCTTGAATTCTAGGAAGAGGAGGTTAACTAGATGGAAGAAAATAAAAAAACTGCTCAAAATACAAATAAAAAAAGTAATTACAATAATTCTAGAAGCAGAAGAAATAAAAGAAATAGAAATCCAAGAAAAAAAGAAGTTAAACTCTACGAAGAAAGAGTTGTCAGCATCGGTCGTGTTACAAAAGTTGTAAAAGGTGGTAGAAGATTTAGTTTTTCTGCATTAGTAGTTGTTGGAGACAAAAAAGGTAAAGTAGGTTTTGGAACTGGAAAAGCTGGTGAAGTACCTGATGCAATCAAAAAAGCAATTGAGGATGCAAAGAAAAATATTATTCAAGTACCTATTACTGGAACTACAATACCACACGCAGTTACTGGTAAATTTGGTGCTGGAAAAGTCTTTTTACGTCCTGCTGTAGAAGGTACAGGAGTTATTGCTGGTGGTCCAGTACGTGCTGTAATGGAGTTAGCCGGTATTGAAGACGTATTAAGTAAATCATTAGGTTCTAATACACCTATTAATATAGTAAGAGCAACTGTAGAAGGACTTAAAGAATTAAGAAATGTTGAAACTGTTGCTAAAATGAGAGGACTTACTCCTGAGGAGGTACTCAAATAATGGCGAAAGTTAAAATTACATTAGTTAAAGGTTTATCAGGAAATAAACCTAATCAAGTAAAAACTGCAAAGGCTTTAGGACTTACAAAAAGAAACTCATCTGTTGTTAAAGAAGATAACAACATGATTAGAGGAATGATTAATACTATTAGTCATTTAGTTGTAGTCGAAAAAGCTAAGTAGAGTAGGAGGTAATTTATGAATTTACATGAATTAAAACCGAATCAAGGAGCAACTCATTATAAAAAAAGAGTTGGAAGAGGAACTAGTTCTGGAAATGGTAAAACATCAGGACGAGGACAAAAAGGCCAAAATTCACGTTCAGGAGGAGGAGTTAGATTAGGATTTGAAGGTGGACAAACACCACTTTATAAACGCCTGCCTAAAAGAGGATTTACAAATCCATTTAGAAAAGAATATGCTGTTGTTAATGTAGAATCATTAAACAAATATCCTGAAGGAACTGTTGTTAATCCTGAACTTCTTGTAAAAGATCGTTTGGTAAGAAAAGTATTAGATGGAATTAAAATTTTAGGAAGAGGAAAATTAGAAGTAAAACTTACTGTTCAAGCCCACAAATTTTCAGCATCTGCAGAAAAAGCAATTAAAGATGCTGGTGGAACAACAGAGGTGATATGATGGAAACTCTAAAAAAAATATTTAAAAATAAAAGTCTTCTAAAAAAAATAGGGTTTACATTATTAGCTTTTTTAATTTTTAAAATGCTTACTTATGTTAAAATGCCTTTAATTGATGCTAGTTCATTATCAGGATTATTTGATAATACTGGATTTTTAGGTATTGTAAACTCTATTTCAGGTAATGCCTTAAAAAATTATTCTATTATTGCATTAGGTATCAGTCCATATATTACAGCATCTATTATTACGCAAATGTTACAAATGGATATTATACCAGCGCTTAAAGAATGGAGCCTTGAAGGTGATGCTGGAAAGAAAAAAATCGCGAGATTAAATCGATATGTTGCAATTGGATTAGCTTTTATACAAGCTTTGGCGATGACCTTTGCGTTTAACGCTTCACAAACTCAGTTATTTGAATTTGGTGTTGAACAATGGGCTACAGCTAATGGTAGGAATTTATGGTTTTTAGTTTATTTCTATATTGCAATTGTACTAACAGCTGGAACAGCATTTATGATTTGGTTAGCTGATCAAATAACTTTAAAAGGTGTTGGTAATGGTTCATCAATGTTAATTGTTGGTGGTATTATCATGGCTTTTCCAGGAACAATTACATCATTGATTCAATACTATATTGCTGATCCTTCTGGAAATATGAGTACTGTTTATTCAGCACAAGGATCGTGGTCAGGATATGTGCTGTTTGGTGTTAATATGTTGAGTTTCATTGTTGTATTGATTTTGGTAACTTACATGCAAATTGCTGTAAGAAAGATACCAATTCAATATGCTAATAGGCCAGCTAGTTCTAAATTTAAAGGAAAATCAGAATCTAATGTTCCTTTAAAAATTAATTCAGCTGGAGTTATTCCTGTTGTGTTTTCATCAATTATTTTGTCACTACCAACAACAGTATTTAATTATATTACACTAGGACCTAGTGCAACAAATTGGATGAATCAAATATTTAGATATTCTAATCCTATTGGTTTAGTTGTATATATTTTGTTGATATTTATCTTTACTTTCTTCTATACATTTATTGTTATTAGACCAGAACAAATGGCAGATAATTTACAAAAACAAAATGCATATATTCCAGGTGTTAGACCAGGATATGAAACAGAAGCATATATCACAAAAACGTTATTTAGAATTACAATTATTGGAGCATTGTATCTTATAGTTATTGCAATACTCCCAATTATTACTTCTTATATTTTAGGGCAATCATTTATTCGAATAGGTGGTACATCACTACTAATTATCGTTGGGGTTTCTTTACAAACCGCTAAACAAATAGAAACAGATACGCAAGATAAAGCATATACTGGATTCATGAGATAAAAAATATGTTAAACCTATTAATTATGGGGAAACCAGGAGCCGGAAAAGGTACACAAGCAGCGAAACTATTAGATTTTTATAATTTATATCATATTTCGACCGGAAATATTTACCGTAAAGAAATAAAGAACAATTCTATAATAGGAAAAGAAGCTAAAAAGTACCTTTCTCAAGGCGACTTGGTACCAGATGAAATGACCAATAATATAGTTAGAGACATTTTAATAAATACAAATTACCCAAATGGATTTATGTTAGATGGGTATCCAAGAACTGATGCTCAAGCGGTTGCATTAGATGATATGCTAAATGAAATAGGAATTTCTCTAACAGCGGTTATTAATGTAGAAGTTCGTAATAGTGTATTATTAAAACGCATGGCTGGACGAAGAGTATGCTCACACTGTGGACAAACATATCATGTTGATTATCATCCACCAAAAATAAAAGGTATTTGTGATATTTGTGGAAATCCATTAATTCAAAGAGATGATGATTTAGAACAATCAGTAATGAATCGACTAAGAATATATATGGAAAAAACAAAGCCACTATTAGAATATTATGAAAAAAAAGGTTTGTTAATGGTTATTAATGGAGAACAAACAACAGAAAAAGTTTTCAATGATATAGTCAGTAAATTAGGTGAAAAAAAATGGTAACAAGAAAATCTAATCGAGAAATCGAATTAATGAGAATAGCTGGCCGTATTGTTGCTTTAGCTCATCAAGAAGTTTCTAAAGCAATAAAACCTGGAGTTTCTACAAAAGAGTTAGATGAGATAGTAGAAAAAGTCATTCGTAAAAATAATGCTATTCCATCATTCTTAAATTATAATGGGTTTCCAGCATCTGCTTGTATATCCATTAATGAAGAGGTAGTTCATGGAATTCCTAGCCCAACACGTAAATTAAAAGATGGAGATATTGTTTCTGTTGATATTGGGGCTATATATAAAGGTTATCATGGTGATTCTGCTTGGACTTATGCTTGTGGGAATATCTCTGAAGAAGCAAAAAAATTAATGGAAGGAACTAAAGCTAGTTTATTTGCAGGATTAGATTATGTGAAAGAAAATAATAGATTATCAGATATTTCGCATGCTATTCAAGAAAAAGCTGAAAGCCTAGGTTATTCAGTTGTTAGAGAATTTGTTGGACATGGAGTCGGTAGAAAACTACATGAAGATCCACAAATACCTAATTATGGACCACCGCATAGAGGACTGTTATTGAAAGCTGGCATGACATTTGCAATTGAACCAATGATAAATTTAGGGAATAAAGAAGTAAAAGTTTTATCTGACGGTTGGACAACCGTAACCAGGGATAAATCATTATCCGCACATTTTGAACATTCAATACTGATTACAAAAACTGGTTATGAGATTCTAACCACACTTTAAAGGGGTGATTTATTTGGCAAAAAAAGACGATTTTATTGAAATGACGGGAACAGTAGTAGAAGTACTGCCTAATGCACAATTTATTGTTAAGCTAGAAATAGGACACCGCATCAAATGCCACGTTTCTGGTAAAATCCGTATGCATTACATACGCATTTTACCAGGCGATAAAGTAAAAGTAGAATTATCTACTTATGATCTAACACGTGGAAGAATTACATATAGAATGAAATAATATTATAGAAAGATTTTAGGAGGTAATGGTATGAAAGTTAGACCATCTGTAAAAAAAATCTGTGATAAATGTAAAATAATAAAACGTAATGGAACAGTATTTGTAATTTGTGAAAATCCAAAGCACAAACAAAGACAAGGTAAGTAGGAGGAAATTATGGCACGTATCGCAGGAGTAGATATACCAAGAGAAAAAAGAGTAGTAATAGCATTAACATATGTTTTTGGAATAGGTAGAACTAGATCTCAAAAGATTTTAGCAGCTGCAGGAATTTCAGAAGATAAAAGAACAAAAGACTTAACTGATGAAGAAATTGTAAAAATTCGTCAAGAAGTTCAAAAATATACAGTTGAAGGTGACTTAAGAAGAGAGAGAGCGATGAATATCAAACGTTTGATGGAAATTGGCTCATATCGTGGAATGCGTCACCGTAGAGGCTTACCTGTTAGAGGACAAAATACTAAAAATAATGCAAGAACACGTAAAGGTCCAAGAAAAACAGTAGCTAATAAGAAGAAATAAGAAGGGAGATTGAATTAAATGGCACGTAATGTAAAAACAAAACGTCGTGTGAAAAAGAATATCCCAATGGGTATTGCTCATATTCATTCGACTTTCAATAATACAATAATAACAATTACTGATGTAAATGGAAACGCAATTGCTTGGAGTTCAGCTGGTGCAATCGGGTATAAAGGTAGCCGTAAATCAACTCCTTTTGCTGCAGGATTAGCGTCTGAAGCTGCTGCTAAATCAGCTATGGATAATGGCGTTAAAAAAGTTGAAGTTGAAGTGAAAGGACCAGGACCTGGTCGTGAAGCAGCAATTAGAAGCTTACAAGTTGCGGGATTAGAAATTACAGCTATTAAAGATGTTACACCAATTCCACATAATGGATGTCGTCCAAGAAAACGACCACGTGGTTAGGAGGTAGCCAATGAAGGACTTGAAATTCGAAAAACCTAAGACTAGTACCGAAGAGATAAACGATACATATGGAAGATTTGTAATTACACCTCTAGATAGAGGTTTTGGAATCACCGTCGGGAATTCATTAAGGCGAGTTTTATTGTCTTCTTTACCAGGAGCTGCAATTGTAAATGTAAACATTGATGATGTTGTACATGAATTTACACCTATTGAGGACGTAGTAGAAGATGTAACTGCAATCATATTAAACTTAAAAGGAGTTATTTTATCAATTGATAATAATGACCCTAAGATTGAAAAACGTTTAGATATAACCGTTACTGGACCTAAGGATGTTTATGCAAGTGATATTTTGGCTGATGAACAAGTATCTATAATCAATCCAGACCATTATATTTGTCATGTTAATACTGGAAAAGAACTTAGAATGGTTATGAAAGCTAAAAAAGGTAATGGTTATGTAAGCGCAAAGCATAATGCTATTTACAGAGATGATGTCAATGATATTTCAATAGATAGTATATATACACCAGTTATAAAAGCTAATTATAACGTTGAAAAAACTAGAGTAGAAGATTCTGGGGATTATGATAAATTAACAATTGAAGTTTGGACAAATGGATCTATTCATCCAAAAGAAGCGATTGGTATGGCCTCTAAGATGTTGATTGACCACTTACAAACAATAGTTGAATTATCAGAAACAGAAATTGAAGAAGATTTCATGATTGAAAGAAAAAGCGAAGAAAAGAATCGCAATCTTGAAAAACCAATCGAGGATCTTGATTTATCAGTTAGATCTTATAACTGTTTAAAAAGAGCTGGTATTCATACAATCGGTGAATTGATTGAAAAGACTGAAGAAGATATGATGAAAGTAAGAAATTTAGGTAAAAAATCTTTAAAAGAAGTGAAGCAAAAGCTTGAAGAAATGAATTTAAGCTTGGCTAAACACTAATCGAGGAGGAAAAAATGGCTAGTAGAGGATATACTAAACTGAATCGTAATAGTTCTAATCGAAAAGCACTAATTCGTGATTTAGCTACGCAACTTATAATGCATGAGAAAATTGAAACATCTGTAGTTAAAGCAAAAGAAATCAGGAGAACAGTTGAAAAATTAATTACTCTTGCAAAAAAAGGCGACTTAAATTCAGCTAGAATTGCAGAAAAAACAGTAAGAGATTTAAAATTAGATGATACATTTGCGATGAAAAAATTATTTGTTGAATTAGGACCTAGATATAAAGAACGCAATGGCGGATACACTCGTATCTACAAAATTGGGCCAAGAAGAGGCGACTCTTGTCCAATGGCTATTATTGAGTTAGTATAATTTAATCAGTAAATACAAAAGGTTGTGAAATAAACACAACCTTTTGTTTATTTTAGAACATTTATTTGTTACAATATAAATACATATAAACATAAAATGGAGGTATATGTATGATTAAATTTGTTAAAAAGCTATTATTATTTATAATAATAGTTTTAGTAGCTATTTCAATATATTCAATATCATTTATAAATTCTATTGAGTATTCAGTTACTGAATCTGATTTACCTCAAGATGTATATACAACATCTGGAGATCTTTTGGCATATGCGAAGACAAAGATAGTTTCTTTAATTATTGCTAGTGATGAAGACAAATATACTATAACTGAAGAATTTTTGAATCTTATAATGCTTGACTCAATTCATAAGAACGTAAATGAAGATTATGATCCTTTAGGGGATTGTACAAGTGATCCATGTGAATCTATTTATAGTAGCGAATATTTTAGTATTAATTATGCTTATGCGAAATTAAATGATAGCAATCAGATAGTTATTACAATAAGTGGAAATACTAATAAAATTTTAGATAAGGAAACTGCCTTAATCATGATTTTTAATGTTGATTTCAATATACTAGATATGAATGTAGTGTTTACACTAGATAAATATTCATTAGGTGAAAGGGAATTTTCTAAAAATCTATTGGACAGAATATTTAATTATTTAGGAAAAGAAAGCATTGAAAATAGTGTATCTTTTGGTGAACTTAATTTAACTGATTATACTTATACTATATCCATTTCAGATGCAATGAGTTAGGAGTAATTATGACAAAAGAAAAAGAATTTCTTGAATTATTTAATAAATTAGAACATTTTTTAAGAATAGAATATAATCAAGATAGATTTTCTTATTCAGGATTTATGTCAACAATTTATCGTATAAAAAAAAGCAATAAAAATACATTGATTTCTAATAAATATAATTTTGATATTCTAAAACAGGCTTCACAAATTAGAAATATAATTGCACATAACAATGATATTTTGATTCCTAGTGATAATTTTATTAATATATTTGCTAAATTAGTTGATAAAATATGCAATCCTTTAAGAGTAGAAAATATAATGGTTCCTATTTCTAAATTAAAAAGTGTAAACTTAGATAATTCAGTTGGTGATGTAATCGAATTATTGAAGAGACATGGTTATAATACCATTCCTGTTATTCATGATAATAAGTTAAGAGGAATATTTACAGAAAAATCAATTTATGATTATCTATCTATAAATGATAATAAATATATAAATAAATCAATGAAAATTCATGATATAATTGATGCCATTGATTTGAATTTCGATCCTAGAAAATACTTTGCATTTGTTAGTAGAAAAGCATCAGTGGAAAAAGCTTATGAACATTTTATAAAAGACTTAAAACAACGTAGAGAAATGTTGTTATTGCTTGTAACTGAAAACGGTAAACAAACAGAAAAACTATTAGGAATAGTTACTTTAAGAGATATAGAAAATGCATTAATTAATTAGGCAAAATTAATTAAGTTTGGTATAATACTATGTGGATGGTAAAATAATGAGCATAATAGAAGTTAAAAATGTTTCTTTTGTGTATAACAAAGAAAAACAAGGGCTTAAAAATGTTAACTTTTCAATAGATAAAGGTGAATGGATAGCTATATTAGGCCATAATGGTTCTGGGAAATCTACTTTAGCTAAATCATTAGTTGGTCTTTTAGAGCCCCAACAAGGTGAAATATATATAGATTCAGTTAAATTGACAGAGGAAACAGCGTTTAATTTACGAAAAAAAATTGGAATTGTATTTCAAAATCCCGATAATCAATTTGTAGGTGTCACAGTAAAAGATGATATCGCTTTTGGTATGGAAAATCTTTGTGTTCCAAGAGAAGTAATGTTAGAACGCATTGATTTTTATGCTGAAAAAGTTGACATGAAAGAATATTTAGAAAAACAACCATCAAACTTATCGGGTGGTCAAAAACAAAGAGTTGCGATTGCGGGAATCTTGGCCATGAGATCTGATATTCTTATATTTGATGAAGCGACTTCCATGTTAGATCCATATACCAAAAATGATTTAATTAATTATATGAAACTTTTGAATGAAGAAGGATTTACGGTTATTATGATTACTCATGATGTAAATGAAGCCATTTTAGCTGATCGTATTATGATAATGGATCATGGTAGTATTTCAGCTTTTGATAAAACAGAAATCATCTTGAAACAGAGAAAACTATTTGTAGAAAGTCATTTAGAATTGCCTATGGCTTTAAAAATAGCTAATGAAATTAAAAATAATAGGATAAGGAATACATTATGGGAATACGTTTTAAAAATGTAACACATGAATATCCTTCATATTCTAAAAAAACCTATAAGGCAATTCAAAAGATTAATTTGAATATAGGAACTAATGATGAATATATTGCGTTAATTGGCCATACTGGATCAGGAAAATCTACTCTTGCTAAACATATGAATGCTTTAATTTTCCCAACTTTTGGGGAAGTTGAGATTTTTGGGAATGGAATTAAAAATAAACGCAATAAAAATATAAACTACAATAGTATAAGAAAAAGAGTTGGATTAGTTTTTCAGTTTCCAGAATATCAATTATTTGAAGAAACAGTTGAAAAAGATATTATGTTTGGGCCTATGAACTTTAAAAAATCCGAAGAAGAAGCTAGGAAATTGGCTTTAGAAGCAATTTATTTAGTAGGCCTTGACGAATCATATTTACAAAGAAATCCTTTTAATCTTTCTGGTGGTGAAAAGAAACGAGTTAGTATTGCAGGAATATTAGCTATTAATCCAGAAATATTAGTTTTAGATGAGCCTACAAGCGGACTTGATCCAGAAGGTAAACAGAAATTAATGGATTTGTTTTCTAATATTCATGATAAAACTGGTAAATCAATAATTGTCATTACCCATGATATGGATTTAGTTTATAAGTATTTTAAACGCGTTGTAGTAATGAAAGATGGGAAGATATCATTTGATGGTAAACCTGATGAACTTTTTAAAAGCGATATCATTGAAGAAAACCATTTAGATTTGCCTAATACAATAAAAGTATTAAAACATATTAAAAAAGAATTTAATGTAGACCTTAACATATTTCAAAAAACAGCTGAGGATGCGGTTAAAGAAATAAACCGGGTGATGGAATATGAATAGTATAATCATTGGACAATATATACC